>NZ_JAAAYH010000015.1:0-53328 GCF_018035285.1 Streptomyces sp. MK37H
ACCGACCTCATCCAGCAGTACGAGACCCTCCGCATGCTGCACGCCGAGAACGGCAGCCCCGAGGCGCAGCAGCGGCTCGCCGACGTCGCGTACACGCTGTGCGTCGTCACCGGCACCCGGGACGTCGACGCCGCCCTGATCGCCGCCCGGCACCAGCTCCCCGGCGCCCACCCCGAGGACGACTCCCTCGTCCCCAGCGCCTGAGGCAGGACACCCCCCGCGCGCCCCGGGCATCGACGGACATGGACGGCCATGGACGGACATCGACGTCCGGGGCACGCGGCACGCCCGTCCGTCCGTTCGTCAGCCGGCGTAGTGCTTCTCGGTGGAACGGTTTCAGTCCGCCAGTGCCTTGCGGTAGACCGCCGGATCGACGTTGCCGCCCGAGGCCACGAGCACCACGACCTTGCCCCTGACGTCCAACTTCCCGGACAGCAGGGCCGCCAGGGACGCGGCGGCGCCCGGTTCCACCACGATCTTGAGGAGGCGGTGGGCCGTTTCCATGGCGGCCAGGGCCTCCTCGTCGGTGGCGGTCAGGCCGGTGACGTCGTAGTGGCGGAGGACGGCCAGGGGGTGGGCACCGGCCACCGGGCCGGAGATGGCGTCCATGAGGCCGCCGGGCGGGTGGGGGTTGGCGCACACGCGGCCGGTGGCGAGGGACCGGGCCATCTTGTCGAAGCCGGCCGGTTCGACGATGTGGTTCGCGAGGCCGGGGAACGCGTCGTCGAGCGCGGTGATCACACCGGCGGCCAGCCCGCCGCCACTGCAGTTCACCAGGACCGTGTCCGGGGTCAGGCCCAGCTCGCGCGCCTGCTCGGCGATCTCCAGGCCGACGGTGCCCTGCCCGGCCATGACGCGGGGGTCGTCGAAGGGCGGGACCAGCGTCATCCCGCGCTCCTCAAGGATCTTCCGGGCGACCTCCTCCCGGTCCTCGGTCCGCGGGTCGTACAGGACCGTCTCGGCGCCCCACCAGCGGCCGTTGTCGACCTTGATACGGGGGGCGGTGCTCGGCATGACGATGACCGCGGGACACCCGGCGAGCCGCGCCGCGGCGGCCACCCCCTGCCCGTGGTTACCGGCGGAGTAGGCCACGATCCCGGCGCGGCGGGCGTCCTCGTCCAGGGCGAGCAGCGCGTTGAGCGCCCCGCGCACCTTGAACGAGCCGGTCAGCTGCAGACATTCGGCCTTGACCAGGACGCGGGCGCCCACGAGGTCGTCCAGCATCGGGGAGTTGAGCAGCGGCGTCCGGACCACATGGCCGGTCAGGCGCCGCGCGGCCTCGTGGATGGCGTCGATGCCGAAGCCGGGCACGGCGTCGTCGGCGTGGATGTCTGACAACGGTGGGTGTCCTCTCGATAAAGGTCCTTGACCCGTGGATAGCCGAACGGCACGGCCGCGGTCAACGCGGCGCGTCAGCCGTGGCGTGGCGTGCGGGGACGCGGTGCCGCGCGAACAGCCCGAGGGCGGCGAATGCTGGTGGACGCCCACACCTACGTCGACGGCCTCTGCGACCGGTCCCCCTGAGCCGCTGGAGCCGGGCCACCTCTCTGGAGCCGGGCGACGAACGCGCTGATGTGGGAGGCGATCTGGTCGGGCACCTCCAGTGGCGACAGGTGGCCGGTGCCGCCGAGTTCGGTGAGGGTGGCCGTGGGGATCAGCGGAAGCAGGTGGTCGCGCAGGACATGCGGCGGGTCCACCTTGTCGTCGCTCCCGGCCAGCACCAGTACCGGAACGTCGATCGCACCGACCCGGTCCGCGAAGTCCTCGACCAGCGCCTCCCGCGGCCACGCCATACGCGCCGCCTCGCCCGCCCGGGAGCTGTCCTCGTGCACCTGGCGGCGCGCCTCGGCGGACAGCTCGCCGCTGGTCAGGACGAGATCGATGCTGCGGTCGATGGTCTCGTCGTTGTCGTAGGCATGCGCCAGCGCCTCCTGGAACTCCCGGGTCACACCGACCGGCGCCGGCGGAGCGGGCGCGACGAGCACCACGCCCTTCAGCCCGGCAGAGCGCCGGGAGGCCAGCACCTGGGCCACCTTGCCGCCCATCGAGTGGCCCACCACGACGCATGCGCCGTAGCCCAGTTCCTCGATGACGCGCTCGGCGTCGTCGGCGAGCTGCTCAATGCCGTAGGGGCCGGGAACCTCGGTGGACTCGCCCCAGCCGCGGTGGTCGTACGAGACGAACGCCCGCGTGGGGCTGAGGCGTTCGATGACCGGCCGCCAGGTGCGGTGGGAGCCGCCCCAGTAGTGGAGGAAGACCAGGGCCGGCCCGTCGCCCTCACGGACGTGGCCGTAGACCCGGCCGCCCGTCACGTCGAAGTACCGGCCGATCGGGGTTTTGGTGGTGGTCACGCTGCTCATGGCTCGATCGTCGTCCAGCGCTTCTCGATCAACCACACGCTCGTATGCCACCCTTCGCAACTTTCGGGACACGGTCACCGGTGGCCGCCCGCGGGTCTCCGCCCGGCTGTCCGGCCTGGCAGGAAAGTTACGTCCGTAACATTGGAGCCATGGCTTCTCATCGCGTCGCGGTCCTGGTGCTGCCCCGGGTCCTCCCCATAGACCTCGGCATCCCGACGCAGATCTTCAACGCACGGCCCAACACGCCGTACGAACTCACGGTGTGCGGCGGAGCCCGTGGCAGCGTCATGACCAGCACCGGGTTCACGGTCGGGGACACCGCCGGGCTGCCGGCCCTGGCCCAGGCGGACACGATCATCGTGCCCGGCTACTGGGAGTATCAGCGGCCACCGGCGCCCGAGGTGGCGGCGGCCCTGAAGCTCGCCTTCAGCCGAGGCGCCCGTATCGCCTCCATCTGCACCGGCGCCTTCGCACTCGCCGCGGCCGGGCTGCTCGACGGCCGTACGGTGACCACTCACTGGGCGAGCGCCGACGAGCTCGAAGAGCTCTACCCCCGGGTCCGGGTGGACCGCGGTGTCCTCTACATCGACGACGATCCGCTGCTGACCTCCGCGGGTGTGACCGCGGGCATCGATCTGTGTCTGCACATCGTCCGCAAGGACCTCGGCGCCGCCGTCGCCAACGACATCGCCCGGGAACTGGTGGCCGCGCCGCACCGCGACGGCGGCCAGGCCCAGTACATCGCCCAGTCGCTGCCCGAGCCCACCGCGCGCACCCTCGCCGACACCCGCGACTGGGCCCTGGGCCACCTCGACGAACCCCTCACGCTGGAGGTTCTCGCCCACCACGCCCGCGTCTCCACCCGCACCCTGGTCCGCATGTGGCGCCAGGAAACCGGCATCACCCCGCACCAGTGGCTGCTCACCGCCCGTGTCAACCACGCCCGCGAACTCCTCGAAGTCACCGACCTCGGCATCGAGCGGATCGCCGCCCAGAGCGGCCTCGGCACCAGCACCAACCTCCGTGCCCGCTTCCGTGACGCCCTCGGCACCACGCCATCCGCCTACCGGCGGACCTTCCAGCGGGGCTCGGATGTCCCGGAACGTCACGCCACGCCGTGAGTGGCGCGGCCGAAGTCGGTGGTCAGCCAGTGCTCGATGGACTCATCGGGGAACGTGTGCGGCCGGTAGGTGCCCGCCACCCGGGAGATGTCGGTGATCCGGTCGAGGCGGAAGGTGCGCCAGTCGTCCCGGTCGACGTCGAATGCCACGAGGTACCAGTGTCCGGCGCGCAGGAAGTGGCGGTACGGCTCGGCCAGGCGGGTGGCGGCGCGGCCGTGCTGGTCGGTGTAGTGGAAGCGGAGTCTGCCGTCCTCGGCCACCGCGTCGGCGATCACACCGACGGTCGCCGCCGAGACCACGGCACCGGGCTGCTGCAGCACCTCGGTGGCCAGGTCGGTGGCGGCCGCGCGGCGTCGCAGTGGGCGGGGCAGCACTTGGTCCAGCTTGAGCAACGCGCTTGGCGCGACCGCCTCCTCGGGGAGGAAGGCGCGGATCAGATGCAGCCCGGCCACCAGCGCGGTGATCTCGTCGGCGGTGAACAGCAGGGGCGGAATCCTGGTCCCGGGGCTCAGTCGATAGGCGCTGCCCGGTCCCGGGCGGGCCTCGACGGTGTACCCGAGACGGCGCAGCCGCTGGGCGTCGCGTCGCACGGTGCGGACGCTCGTGCCGAGCCGTTCGGCCAGTTCGGCGGCCGTCCACTCGCCCCCTGACTGCAGCAGCGTCAGCATGGTCAAGGTCCTGATCGTCGGATCGAGCTCCATTCCCTCAGCCTCCCAGGAGAGGAGGACAGCTTCAGGCCGCCTCGGTTCCTAGGGTGCGGTCGAGCCATCGATGAGAGGAAGCAACCATGCGGATCGCCGTCACCACCCCGACCGGAAACGTCGGCCGCCATGTCGTCGCCACACTCGTCCGCGCCGGGGTCCGGCCGCGCGTCCTGCTGCGCGACCCCGAGCGGCTGGCGCCCGACGTCCGGGACGAGGTGGACGCGGTGCCGGTCGACCAGTACGACGCCGACGCGGTGGTGGCCGCCACCCGCGATGTGGACGCACTGTTCTGGGTGAACCCGACCAGCGGCCACGGGGATCCCCTCGCCGAATACGCCAGCGCCACCAGCAGCGTGGTCCGCGCCGTCACCGAGAACCGGATCGGCCGCGTGGTGTTCCAAAGCAGCGTCGGCGCCGAGAAGCGCCACGGTGCCGGTGAGATCGACGGCCTGGCACAGACCGAAATCACCTTGGACGGTACGGGCGTCGATGTCACCCATCTCCGCTGCGGCTACTTCTTCACCAATCTCGAATTCGAGCTCGAGGCCCTACGCGCCGGAACCCTCCAGGTGATCCTGCCGCTCGACCAGCCCATGGCGTGGGTGGCGCCGCGCGACATCGCCGAGGTCGCCGCCACCCGTCTGCTGTCCCCCACCTGGTCCGGCCGGTGCGTACAGGCCGTTCACGGGCCCGCCGACCTCACCTGGCGACAGGTCGGCGACATCCTCACCGCCGCCACCGGTCGGCGGATCGGCGTCGAGCGGATCACCGACGACGCCATGCGGGCTCAACTCCGCCGGGCGGGGATGACCGAGAGCCTGGTCGAGGCCGTGCTCGGCATGTCGACCGGACTGCGCGAAGACTTCGTGCCCGAACAGCCCCGCACCCTCCGGACCACCACCCCGACCACCCTCGCCGCCTGGGCCTACGGCCATCTGCGACACCGGATCGACGACGTCTCATAAGCGATCCGCGTGTCGTCCCCGGTGGTTACCCGGCCACCACCGCGAATGCCTCGATCTCCATCAGGAACTCCGGCCGCACCAGCGAGACGACCTGCACCGCCGAGGCGGCGGGCAGCCGGTCGTCGGGTATGCGGGCGGCGCGGGCCTCGCGGATGGCCGGCATATGGGCCATGTCCGTGACGAAGAACGTCAGCTTGATCACATCGTCGAAGGTGGCACCGGCGGCGGCGAGGCAGCGCCGCAGGTTCTCGAAGACCTGGCGGGCCTGGGCCGCCGGGTCGCCCTCGCCGACGATATTGCCCGCCTCGTCCAGGGCGATCTGGCCGGAGATGGCCACGAAGTGCCCGGTGCCCTGGACGACATGGGAGTACTGGGCGGCGGGCGCGACCCCGTCCGGGGCGGGGATTCTGATCAGCTGACTCATGGGTGCAGCGTAATCATGTGGGGGGCCGGCCAGGCGCGGGTCAGGGAGGCCGTGATCGGGCGCGAATCGGAGACCGTTCAGCGCCGCCTCCGCCTCGTCAGCCCGGGTCCTGCGCCGTGGACCGCCGGTCGCGGCCGCGCAGGGCCAGGGCGATGAGGGCGGCGGCCTCGGGGGGCGCACATCGTGGCCGGTGAGCTCGTGGAAGCGGTTGAAGCGGTTGAAGCGGTGCTGCACGGTGTTCCGGTGGCAGTAGACGGCGGCGGCCGTGTCCGCTATCGCGCCGTTTCCGGCGAGGTGGGCCCGTACGGTGTGCAGCGGCCGGTCCCGTTCGGCGTCGCCGGCCTCCGGCCCGGTCGTCACCGTCCAGCCCTTCGACACCGAGGAGGAGGCCCTGCGGCTCGCGAACGGTGCCGACTACGGCCTGGCCGCGAGCGTGTGGACCACCGACCTGGGTCGGGCGACCCGGGTCGGGGCGGAGCTGGACTTCGGCTACGTATGGCTCAACTGCCATTCGCGGGCCCCGCCACACGGCCGGGGCCCGCGAACGGTCACCTTCGGGGCTCGGCCACGGGTCAGTGGTGCGTCGCGGGCGGGATGCTCTGCTCGTACTGGAAGATGTTGTGCGGGTCGTACTTCGCCTTGATCTTGCGCAGCCGGTCGACGTTGGGCCCCCAGTAGGCGGTTTCCCAATCCTGCATTCCGATGTTCGGCACATTGACGTAGGCGCCATGCACAAAGGGCCGCAGCGCCTGGCTGAACTCGGCGATCCACGCCTGGGCCACCGGGGTGAGCTCATCGCCGCTGCCCGGCACTCCACGAGTCCCCCAGCCCGCGCCGGGCTCGGAATAGAAGAGCGCGTTTCGATGCGGGAATGCCGTGCCGCCGCGGGGCTCTCTCCGCACCGCCCCGCCGAAGGCCTGGGTGAAGAAGTTGCTGTCATCCGTGGGGGCGTCCCGCATGAACGAGGCAATCACACTGATCGCCTTCTTCGGGAACGGCTCGGTGGTGAACTGCGAGAAGAACTTCCAGTTCGCGGGCTCCTCCTCGGTCGGAATTTGGAATCCCGCGTATACGTCACCCCAGTTGCCGATCTCCACCGAGACTTCGGGCGTGCCGACCGACAGAATCGGGGCCAGCAGCTTCCTCGCCTCCACCGCCGTCCCTTCCGCGAGAACCCCGAACAGCAGGATCTGGTTCCGGTGGATCTCGAGCTGGGTTCCGAGGCGGTTGTCGGCGGTCGGCCCCGTACGCTGCCATGCCTCGAAGACCCCCTGCAGGTCCCCGATGCCGTCCCAGGTCGCCTGCACATAGGCGACGCTGTTGAGCGGAGACGCCTGGTAGGTGAGGGAGGTGACGATCCCGAAGTTGCCGTTTCCCGCCCCGCGGAGCGCCCACAGCAGATCCGAGTGGTGCTTCAAGTCCGCCGTGATCACCTTGGCACGGTCGGGGTCCGACGCCACGACGATCTCAGCCGCCGTCAGGCTGTCGCACGCCATGCCGAGGTAGCGGTTGAGGAAGCCGAAGCCGCCGCCGAGCGTGGCACCGGACAGACCTACGCTGCCCTCCGTTCCGGTGGTGACCGCGAGGTTCTTCTCCGCGAGCGTGGTCACCGCTTCCAGTTGGTTGAGCCCGGCGCCGACCCTCGCGGTACGAGAGGCGGTGTCGATGTGGACCGACTTCAACTCACTCACGTCGATCACGATGCCGTTGTCCACGTTCGACCAGCCCTCAAGGCTGTGGCCGCCGCTTCGCACCCGGAGCGCGACATCGTGCTGACGCGCCCAAGTGAGGGCGTTGACCACGTCCTCGGTGTGCTGGGCGTAGACGATGACCAGCGGATAGTGAACGAAGAGCTCGTCCCAGCCGAGGCTCGCTTCCGCGTACCCGGGGTCATTGGGGGTGACGATACGGCCGGTGAGCTTCGCCGGCCGGCTCTTTCCGCTCCCGGTCGCCTTGCTCGCGGCACTCGCGGCACTCGCGGCACTCGCGGCACTCGCGGCCGAGGCACCGGCGGTCGCCACGCCCGGGAGAACGACCGAGCCGACACCGGCGGCCGCCGTTGTTTTCAGTAGTCTGCGACGAGAATAGTCGTGCATGGTCCGTATCCTCTCGATGGGGATACGCCAGTAATGGGCAAGGAAAACAGTGTGTGCCGGCTGGCGTGTACGCCCCTGTATGGCCTATTCCTGCGGCCCGCAGATTAACAGGGGGGCCGTGACGGTGTTGCCCGACACGCTAACCGGGAATGGGGGCCGCTTTCCAAAGGATGAATAGGCATGTGGTCATGCCGGGGCCGTTCTCTGTGAGTTTCTGTGAGCCACAGGTCGGCCGGATGCCGCGGCCTGCCGGTTTCCCGGGGACGGGGCTCCCGGTTCACATGCCACACCCAGACTCGTGCAGAGCTGTCCCAGAACAGCGGATCACTGTGCGGCGGCGGGCCGCCGGGTGGTGCGCCGGTGCTCGGCGACGAGGCGAGACTGCGCCAGGTGACCTCCAACCTCGTCGGCAACGCGGTGGCCCACACCCCGCCCGGCACTCCGGTCCGGATCGGCGTCGGGACGCAGGACGGTCTGGCGGTTCTGGAGCTGCACGACGAGGGTCCGGGGATGTCCGAGGAGCAGGCCGCCCGCGCCTTCGACCGTTTCTACCGCGCGGATGACGCCCGCGGCCGCACCAAGAGCGGAGGCGCGGGGCTCGGCCTCGCGATCGTCCACTCCCTGGTGACGGCCCACCACGGCCGGGTGGAGGTGCACACGGCCCCGGACGAGGGCGCCACATTCCGCATCCTGCTCCCCTTGGACGACTGAGCACCGCACCTCCTCCCGGCTCAAAAGCTAAGGATTTGCATGAGACACGGCCTTCGCACTGCACGCTTCCATGCTCATCGGCCTGCTGGCCGCGTCCAGCGCACCGACCCCGCTCTGGCCACCGGAGACCGCCGCCGGGCCTGACGCGCCCGGTTCAGTGCACCTTTGTCAGCCCGCCTTCGATCGTGGCGAGCAGGGTCTCGTCGCAGGCGGCCGGGGTGTCCGCCGCCCAGCACACATAGCCGTCGGGGCGGATGAGCAGGGCGGCGGCGCCCAGGTCGTCGGCGCAGGTGGCCCGGACGAGGTCGACGCGTGGCGGGAGCCGGAGGCCGTCCGGGACGGCTCCGGCCAGATCGAGCAGAACGGCGTGGCCGGAGCCGAACAGCGCCGACAGCCGGGTGGCACCGGCCTCGGTGACCAGGTCGGCGTCCGGTACGCGCTGCCCGGTGAGGGGATGCTCGCCGGGCAGGTCGTAGCGCAGCGAGAGGCCTGACATCAGTCCCGCGAGGTGGCGGTTGGCGTCGGGCAGGCGCAGCAGGTCGACGAAGATGTCGCGCAGGGCGGTCACATCCTCGCTCGGGTTCGTGTCCGCCAGGACCCGCTGGGCCGCCGTGTGATGCAGGACCCGGGCCGCTGCCGGGTGCCGTTCGGCGTGGTAGCTGTCCAGGAGGCCGCTCGGCGCCCGGTCCTGGATGACCGCGGCCAGTTTCCAGCCGAGGTTGATCGCGTCCTGCATACCGAGGTTGAGCCCCTGGCCGCCCAGCGGCGAATGGACATGGGCGGCGTCTCCGGCGAACAGCACGCGGCCCACGCGGTACTGCTCCAGCTGTCGCGTGGCATCGCTGAAGCGCGAGGAGTTGTCGACGGCCCCGAGGGTGGTCTCCTCGCCGTACACCTCCCGCAGCGCGGTGGCGATCTCCTCATGGGTGACGGGGATGTCGCGAGCGGTGTCCACCTGGTCCTCGTGCCCGAAGGTGAAGCGGTACCGGTCGCCGCCGACCGGTACCAGCATGGCCCAGTAGCCGCCCACATGACGGGTCATGGTGCTGATGTGCCCCATCCGCTTCGGCACCAGCGACGACACCGCGGTCAGCCGGATGTCGGTCAGCACCGCCTGATGGGTCCCGGCCCGCCCGGGAAACGGCAGCTCCAGCAGTTTGCGCACCGTGCTGTGGCCGCCGTCGCAGGCCACCAGATAGCGCGCCCGCACCTCCAGGCCGTCCGCCGTCACGACCACGCCGTCCTCGTCCGACTCGACCTTCGAGACGGCGGCGCCCCGCAGAACCCGGGCGCCCGCGGCGATCGCCCGCTCCTCGAGCACCTCCTCGATCTTCCACTGGGGGATGGCGATCGGGCCGTTGTGCCTGGTCTGCCAGGGGGTGCAGTCCAAGGGCACGGGCAGCATCGCGAAGTGCCCGCCCACCGGGTCACGCGGGGTGGCCCGCCGCAGCATCGGCTCCAACAGCCCGCGCGACTCCAGCAATTCGGCCGTACGGGGCTGGATCGCGCCGCCCTTCACCTGCTCGATGCGCTGGTCCAGCTTCTCCAGCACCAGGGTCTCGGCCCCGGCCAGCGCCAGCTCGTACGCCAGCATCAGCCCGGTCGGGCCGGCTCCCGCGATGACGACGCCCGTCGTGCTCTCCGTCGTCTCCGTCTTCTCCATGGACACGGCCACTCCTCCTCGATTTCTTGCCTCGGGCTACATGTATACCAGGTGCAGAAATCTCCTGGGGGTAATTGCTCTGCTACGGTGGGCGTCGTGGACGGCAAGCCAGGGCTACGGGAGCGGAAGAAGCAGCGGACCCACGCGGCGATCTCCGAGGCGGCGATCACGCTCTTCCTCGAACACGGCTTCAACCAGGTCTCGGTGGCCCAGGTGGCCGAGGCGGCCGAGGTGTCCAAGCGCACGCTCTTCGCCTACTTCCCGGCGAAGGAAGACCTCGTGGTGCACCGCCTCGCCGACCACGAGGCCGAAAGCGCCCGCGTCGTACGGGCCCGCCCGCCCCGCACCGCACCGCTGACCGCACTGCGCGAGCACTTCCTCAAGGGCCTGCGCGAACGGGACCCGATCACCGGGCTCAACGACCATCCCCAGATCCTCAAGCTCACCCGGATGATCCTCGACACACCCTCGCTGGTGGCCCGGATGGAGCGGTTCAAGGCCGGTGCCGAACGCGAGCTCGCGCAGGCGTTGCGGGAGACGGCGGACATTCCGGAGCTCACCGCGCGGCTGGCCGCCGTCCAAATCGTCGCGGTCCAGTGGTCACTGGCGCAGGACAACACCGCACGCGTGACGTACGGGGAGCCCGCCGACGAGCGCTACGCGGGTGCGGTGGCCGACGCGGAGCACGCGTTCGCGCTGCTGGAGAACGGACTGCGGCACCTGCCCCCGCGGAAGTGACTCCAGGCGCCCCGCACGGGTGCCTCCCGGGCGTCAGGCCGTCAGGTGCCGGGCGGGAGAGTGAAGTCGAAGACGGCCGAGTCGAAGGCCGAGTAGTCCTCGTAGTCGAGGAGTTCGTACAGGCGGGAGCGGGTCTGCATGCGGGGCAGCAGGGACTCCTGGCTGCCTTCGGCGGCGAGCGTGCGCAGGCCGTCCTCCACGGCGCCCATGGCCAGGCGCAGCAGGGTGACCGGGTAGAGCGCGATGTCGTAGCCGAGGTTCCCCAGCGTGCGCGCGTCCAGCGGGCGGCTCTTGCCGAACTCGGTCATGTTGGCGAGCAGGGGGACGGGAATCGCCTTACGGAACGCCTCGAACTCGGCCTCGTCGGCGAGAGCCTCGGGGAAGATCGCGTCGGCGCCGGCGTCGAGGTACGCCTTCGCCCTGTCGATCGCCGCGGCCAGTCCCTCGACGGCGCGGGCGTCGGTGCGGGCCATGAGCAGGAAGTCCGGGTCACGGCGGGCGTCGACCGCGGCCCGGATCCGGCGGGTCATGTCCTCGCGGGGCACGACCGACTTGCCCTCGAGATGGCCGCACCGCTTGGGGTTGACCTGATCCTCCAGATGCAGTCCGGCCAGGCCCGCGTCCTCCATCAGCTGTACCGTACGGGCGGCGTTCATCGGCTCGCCGAAGCCGGTGTCGGCGTCGATGAGGACCGGCAGATCGGTCGCCCTGGTGGTCTGCTGGGCACGGGCGGCGACCTCGGTGGAGGTGGTCAGCCCGATGTCGGGCAGGCCCAGGTCGGCGGCGAGGACGGCGCCGGAGAGGTAGGCGGCCTCGAATCCGGTGTCCTGGATGAGACGGGCGGAGAGCGGGTTGAGGGCGCCGGGCATGAGCAGCAGCCGGCCGGTGGCCAGCCGCTCGCGCAGGGCGCGGCGGCGCTCGGCCGGGGTGGTGCGGGTGTGCAGCATCAGAACAGCCCCTTCGGCAGGGTCGTGTCGTACGCGGCGACGGCCTCCGTGTCGACGGCCGGGAACAGGCCGTCCAGCTCGGGGGCGGTGGCCTCGGCGAGCCGCTCGGCGGCGGCCAGGAAGCGGTCCTGGTCGGCGGGGGTGACGACGCCCTCGGCGAGGGTGCGGAACTTGCCCGCGTAGGCCGGGCGGTCGAACGGCCGGGCCCCGGCCGGGTGGGCGTCGGCGACCGCGAGCTCGTCCTCGATCACCGAACCGTCCTCCAGGGTGATCACCGCACGTCCGCCGAAGGCCCGGCGGTCCGGGTCGGGGTCGTGGTAGCGCCGGGTCCACTCCGGGTCCTCGACCGTGGTGATCCTCCGCCACAGCTCGACGGTCCGTGGGCGGCGGGCGCGCTCGGGTGCGTACGAGCGCTCATGGTGCCAGGTGCCGTCCTCCAGGGCGACGGCGAGGATGTACGGCACCGAGTGGTCGAGGGTCTCGCGGCCGGCCGCCGGGTCGTACTTCTGCGGATCGTTCGCACCGGAGCCGATCACATGGTGAGTGTGGTGGCTGGTGTGCAGGACCACCGAGCGCACCCCTTCCAGCGGGCCGGTCTTCTCGCGCAGCCGCCGCGCCAGATCGATGATCGCCTGGGCCTGGTACTCGGCGGAGTGCTCCTTGGTGTACGTGTCGAGGATCGCGCGGCGCGGCTCGCCGGGCTCGGGGAGCGGGACGGTGTAGTCGGCGTCCGGGCCGTCCAGCATCCAGGCCAGGACGCCGTCCTCGCCCTCGTAGATCGGGGACGGGGAGGTCTCGCCGCGCATTGCCCGGTCCACCGCCTCGATCGCGGCCTTCCCCGCGAAGGCGGGCGCGTACGCCTTCCAGCTGGAGATCTCGCCCTTGCGGGACTGCCGGGTGGCGGTCGTGGTGTGCACCGTCTGCTGGACGGCCTGGTACACGGTCTCGGTGGGCAGCCGCAGCAGGGCGCCCAGGCCGCAGGCGGTGGCCGCGCCGAGGTGGGCCACGTGGTCGACGCGGTGCCGGTGCAGGCAGATGCCCTTGACCAGGGCGACCTGGACCTCGTACGCGGCGACGATGCCGCGCAGCAGGTCGGCGCCGGTGCGGCCGGTGTGCTGGGCGACGGCGAGCAGGGGCGGGATGTTGTCGCCGGGGTGGGAGTAGTCGGCGGCGAGGTAGGTGTCGTGGAAGTCCAACTCGCGCACGGCGGTGCCGTTCGCCCATGCGGCCCACTCCGGGGAGACCCGGCCGCGCACGCCGAAGACCGAGGCCCCGGGCGCGGTGGCCGGGTGGGCGGTGGCCTGGGCGCGGGCGACGGCGACCGGGCGGCGCAGCAGCGAGGCGATGGCGACCGCGACGTTGTCGATCACCCGGTTGACGGCCATCGCGGCGCTCTCGGCGTCCGGTTCCGCGGTGTCGGTGGCCACGGACGCGAGCTTCCAGGCGAGCTGGTGCTCGCGGGGCAGCCGGTCGGCGCTGGGGTGGACATGGACGTGGTGCTCGATCACGGGGCTCCTCGTACGTCGGTTGGTACCGGTGACGTGACTGAGCCTTCCCACCGACCGGCCGCGGGGCCACCACTCCAGGGCGTGGATTCGTACATGTCCGGGCAGGTGCCGTATCCGGTGGCCCCCCGCACCCCATGACACCGGCAGGAGGAGCGAGCATGACGGCGGTTCAGGGGATCGGACGTGCCCTCACAACGCCAGAGGGCCCTCGGATGGCTCCGGGGGCCCTCGTGCGTCTCGGTGTGGTCAGGGCCAGTTCGGGGCAGCCGCCATCGCCCGGCTCTCTTCCCCCTTCGCGGGCTTGGGGTTCAGCATCCGCTCGGCGAGCTCACCGAAGAGGAGGCCGAAGCCACCCCACAGGATCACCTGCATGGCGAGGGCGGACAGCCGGAACCGCCACAGGACGGTGGCCGGGAAGTCCGCCGGGACCTCGTTGATGACGGGCAGGAAGGCGAACGCCGGCCCGATGACGACGGCGAAGGCGGCCACCGCGGCGACGGTGGCGTACCAGGTGCCCAGCTTCGGGGCGAGCCGCTTGCCGAGGATGGTGGCGGCGATCGCCAGGAGCACGCTGAGCACCATCATCAGGAAGTACAGGGTCGTCCGCTTGCCGATGGTGTCGCCGTTGCCGACGGCGGGCGGGTTGGCCGGGTACTTCAGGAACGGCACGACATAGACCGCGAACAGCGCGCAGCCGGACAGCAGCAGCGCGGTGGCCCGCGGGCTGAAGCGGCCGACGCGCCCGAGGGCGACGCAGTAGGCGAGGGCGGCGATGCCGCCGAACGCGATCCCGTAGATCAGCACACCGGTGGCCAGGCCGGCGGTGGACTGCAGACTACGGGAGACGATCTCGACCTCGTGGTCATGCGCGGGGGCGTGGGCCTCCTCGAAGCCGATCGCGCGGTCGACGTTCGGCTCACCGAGGAAATAGGCGGCGATCAGGGCGAGCACACCGGCACCAAGACCGGCGAGCATGCCCCGCACCAGCAGGTTTCTTACTGTTGCGGAGTTCATGGGAGTGCGGCGTCCCTCGCCTCAGTGGCAGGGGAAGCCGAGCAGATGGCGGGCGTCATGCACCCACTCGTGGACACCCGAGCCGGAGACGACCGCGGTGGCGCCCTGCTCGGCGCCGACGAAGAACAGCAGAACCAGCATCAGGATGCCGAAGAAAACGCCCCAGGGAGCTATCGCCTTCAGCGGCAGCGTGGCGGGGAGGGCGGGAGTGGTGGCTGTCGGCTGGGCGACATGCTGCGCCATGACAGTGGCCTCCTAAGGGAGTTCGCGTCCCATCTCGGTGGTGCACAGGACGATGGCTGCGGGTCTGACTCACGGAACGTCCCCTTCGGATACGTCCCGTTCACAGTGGCGCGACCGTGCCGGATTCCCACCGGCTTCCGTCAGACCATCGTCGATATCGCACCGACGGTACCGCGTGTCGGATGCCTGGCCAAGACCGGCCACCTGGTGAGACGCCACCAGGACGCGCACGTCCTCACTCGTCGGCGCCGTAATGGGGGCTGTTGGGCGGCAGGAAATGGCCGCGGAGCCGGGTCAGCAGTTCGGAGCTCGGGCGCGACACCGGCCTCATCGAGATCCCCGCGCAGTGGGAGCTGGACGACTTCCCCCAGTTCGCCTACAACGACATCCCGGCGGAGCCGCGCGGCCAGGACCGCATCGCCGGCACCGACCTCACCCTCGACAACTGGCGGCGGGAGTTCGACGGCTACTACGCGCTACGGGCTCTGCTACGTCGTGATGATGCACCCGGAAGTCATGGGCAAGCCGAGCCGGGTGCTGCTGCTGCGCCGGCTGATCGAGCACATCCGCTCCCATGACGATGTGTGGTTCGCCACAGAACCCGCCCTGGCCGGACGGCGCCCGGTGCGCGGTCGTGGTGACGGTGAACCTCGACGCGGAGCTGTTCTGGCTGCGGCTGGACGAGTCCTGCCATGAGCGGCCCAAGACCCCGTCCATGGGCGAGTACGGCCCGAAGCGCGGTGCGCCCCGGATGCTCGACGCCCTCGAGGCGGCCGATGTCCGCGCCAGCTGGATGATCCCGACGACGGTGGCCGAGCGCTACCCCGGGACGGTGCGGGACGTGGCCGCCCGCGGCCATGAGATCGGCTCCCGCGGCGACGGCCTGGAGGACTACGCGACCCTCGACGCCGAGGGGCAGCGCCGCGCCATCGAGCGTTCCGCGCGGGTGCTGGAGGACATCTCCGGGCGGCGGCCCACCGGCTTCCGGCCGCCCTCCGCGGAGATCAGCGACGACACCGCCGGTGTGCTGAGCGAACTGGGGTTCACCTGGACCTCCCTGGCCCAGGGCGACGACCGGTGCGGATCGCCGGATACCGGCAGACCCTGGACGACTGGTGCGCCGAGTTCGACGCGTACCACGGCTACGGGCTGTGCTGTGTGATCACCCTGGAGCCGTCCTGCATCGGCAATCCGGGCCGGATCGGGGTGCTGGAGGAGTTCGTGGCGTATACGCGGCGGCGCCGGGACGTGTGGTTCGCCACCGGCGCCGAGGTGGCGCGGTGGTGGCGCTCCCTGGACCGCCCGAATGACCCCGGGTCCTCGGAGGAAGTACGTCACCGCACCGACCCGCGGCGCGCCGCGGCCATCTGACGGCGTCACACCACCGGCACACCGCCGACCGCGCGTCGCCTGTCACCAATGCCCCGGACATCCCACCTACAGTCGCGGTATGCGCATCGTCTCCCTGCTGCCCGCCGCGACCGACATCGTCGCCGAGCTCGGACTCGCCGAGCATCTGGCCGGCCGGACCCACGAATGCGACTGGCCGCCGGAAGCGGTGGCGGACATCCCCGTGGTGACCGCCACCGGCCTCGACCAGGACGCCCTCACCAGCCGGGAGATCTCCGACGCGGTCGGCGGCGCGACACACTCCGGGTCGTCGCTCTACACCCTCGACACCGAGGCGCTGGCGGCCCTGCGCCCCGATGTGGTGCTCACCCAGGACCTGTGCGAGGTGTGCGCCGTGTCGTATCAGAAGGTGAGCCGGGCCGTCCGGCTGCTGGACGCCGACACCCGCGTCCTCAGCCTTGAGCCACACACGCTCGACGACGTACTGGACTGCCTGGTGACGGTGGGTGAGCTGCTCGGCGTGCGCGAGCGCGCCGAGCGGCGCCGGGCCGACCTGCGCGACCGCCTCGAAGGCATCCGCCAGGCGGTGGCGGGCCGGGCCCGGCCCCGGGTCGTGGCGATCGAATGGCTCGACCCGCTGTGGCCCGCCGGACACTGGGTCCCCGACCAGATCGCCACCGCCGGAGGCGAACCGCTGCTCGCCGCGTCCGGTGCGCACACCAGCCCGATGACCTGGGAGGCGGTGCGCGCCGCACGGCCGGAGGTGGTGCTGGTCCTGCCGTGCGGCTTCCCGCCCGAGCGCACTCTGCGGGAGACGGACCTGCTCACCCGCCTGCCGGGCTGGACGGACCTGCCCGCCGTACGGACCGGGAGGGTCTGGGTGCTGGACGGCCCGGCCTACTTCAACCGCCCCGGCCCGCGCGTGGTGCGCGGAGCCGAGGTGCTGGCCCACGTCCTGCACGGCGTACGGGCCGGGGACGAGGTGACGGCGGCCGAGGCGCTCCCGTTCCCGGCCGCCCCGACCGGTGACCCGGACACCACGTCATGACGCATGTGCCGCGGGGGTCAGCCGCACCGTGAGGATTTGGAACGGGCGTAGTGCCACGGCCAGTTGGTCCTCGCCGGCCGCCGAGACCTCCGCGGGCCGCTCGGCCAGCGGGCGCTCCAGCAGGTCCGTGACCTGGACCCCGCCGAGCGGGAATCCCGTGCGCAGCACCGCCCGCGCCCGGCCGCCCAGCGACTCGTAGAGCCGCACCACCACATCGCCCGATCCGTCGTCGGCCAGCTTGACCGCCTCGACCGTGACCGCCGGATGGTCGCTGGTGATCACGGGGGCCGCCGGGGCCGCGGAGCCGATGCGCAGCGGCAGGTTCAGCGCGTACCCCTCCGCGATGGCGTCCTCGACCGTGGCGCCGGGCAGCAGCGCGTAGGTGAAGCGGTGCTTGCCCTGGTCCGCTTCCGGGTCGGGCACGCGCGGCGCCCGGACCAGGGAGAGGCGGACCGTCGTGGTCGTCCCGCCGTCCGACTCCCGCGTGGTGCGCGAGACATCGTGGCCGTACGTGGCGTCGTTGAGCACCGCGACCCCGTAGCCCGGCTCCCCGATGTGCACCCAGCGGTGGCCGTACACCTCGAAACGGGCCGCCTCCCAGCTGGTGTTGGTGTGGGTGGGGCGCTGCACATGGCCGAACTGGATCTCGGCGCGGGAGTGGTCGGCCCGCACATCGACCGGGAAGGCGGCCTTGAGGATCTTCTCCGCCTCGTGCCAGTCGATCTCCGTCTCGATGTCGATACGGCGGCTGCCCGCTCGCACCACGATGGTCTGCGCGATCCGCGAGCCCTTGCCGAAGTGGCGCTCCACGCGCAGCGCCCCCAGCAGCGGGCCGTCCTCGGCCACCGTGATGGACTCGGCGTCGGTGAGGTCCGTGTAGCGGTTCCGGTAGTGCTTGTCGATGTCCCAGGCGTCCCAGTAGTTGGGCAGGTCGCTGTGGAGGCGGAGCAGGTTGCCCGCCGCGTCCGGCGCGAGCACCTCGCGGTCGGCCGCCAGGTCGCGTACGGACGCGATGGTGCCGTCCTCCGCGAGCTCCACCCGCACCAGGCCGTTGTCCAGCACCCGGCCGTCGACGGTGACCGGCCGCGGGGGCGTCCCCCGCGGGACGAGCGGTGCGCTGCCGTTCGCCGGGACCCGCGTCCACACGGCCACCGAACCGTCCGCGAGCCGCTGCCCGTCCGTGAGCCCTTGCTCATCGGCGGCGAGATCCGCCGGCACCGTGACGACCTCGGCGCGGTCGCGCGGGCTGGTGTTGAACACGGCGGCCGACCCGTCACCGGTCGTGGCGAGGGCGTCGAGTGCCCGCTCGGTGAGCTCCCGCACCTCGGCCGCCACCCGCGCGTACTCGGCCTCGGCCTCCCGGTGCACCCAGGCGATCGACGAACCGGGCAGGATGTCGTGGAACTGGTGCAGCAGCACCGTCTTCCACAGCCGGTCCAGCTCCGGCAGCGGATAGCGGTAGCCCGGCGCGTGCAGCGCGGCCGTCGTCGCCCACAACTCGGCCTCGCGCAGCAGGTGTTCGCTGCGCCGGTTGCCCTGCTTGGTGCGGGCCTGCGAGGTGTACGTGGCGCGGTGCAGCTCCAGATACAGCTCGCCGGACCACACCTGGTCCTTGGGGACCTCCTTGCTCGCATCGGCGAAGAAGGTGTCCGGGTGCTCGACCCGCACCCTCGCCGAGCCCTCCAGGTCGGCGAGGCGGCGGGCGCGCTCCATCATCTCGCGGGTGGGGCCGCCACCGCCGTCGCCGTGGCCGAACGGGGCGAGCGAGCGGGTGCCCACGCCCTTGTCCTGGTAGTTGCGCACCGCGTGCGCCATCTCCTTGCCGGAGAACTCGGCGTTGTAGGTGTCCACCGGCGGGAAGTGGGTGAAGATGCGGGTGCCGTCGATGCCCTCCCACCAGAAGGAGTGGTGGGGGAGCTTGTTGGTCTGGTTCCACGAGAGCTTCTGGGTGAGGAACCACTCGTTCCCGGCGAGCTTCGCCAGCTGCGGGTAGGCGGCGTTGTAGCCGAAGGAGTCCGGCAGCCACACACCCTTGGTCTCGATGCCGAAGTGCTCGATGAAGAAGCGCTTGCCGTGGACCAGTTGCCGGGCTATCGCCTCACCGCCGGGGAGGTTGCCGTCCGACTCCACCCACATGCCACCGACCGGCGCCCACTGGCCGCATCTGACGGCCTGCTGGATACGGGCCCACACATGCGGGTAGTGGTCGCGCACCCACGCGTACTGCTGCGCCTGCGAGCAGGCGAAGACGAACTCCTCGTACTCCTCCGCCAGCGCGGTGACGTTGGAGAAGGTGCGGGATGTCTTGCGTTTGGTCTCGCGGATCGGCCACAGCCACGCCGAGTCGATATGCGCGTGGCCGACCGCCGACATGATGTGCGCGCTGGCGTGCGCGGGCCGGTCCAGCGCCGTCCTCAGCACGGCTCGGGCGTCGGCGGCGGTGCCGGAGATGTCGTCCAGGTCCAGGGCGTCCAGGGCCCGGTCCAGACAGGTCATGATCTCGTGCCGGCGCGGATCGTGGGTGTCCAGCTCCAGCATCAGCTCGCGCAGGACCTGCACATCCAGGGAGAGGTGCCAGACCTCCTCGTCGAGGACGGCGAGGTCGGCGCGCTTGAATGTGTACAGCGGCTTGTCGCCCGCGGTGAGCCGGTCGCCGAGCGGGGTGGGGCCGATGAATTCATTGGCCAGGATGTCCGGGTTGGAGGCGGCCTCCACCAGGTAGTGGATCTCCTCGCCACCGACGGCCGCACGGGCCACGGGCACGTACTGGTTCTGCGGGTTGACGGCCTTCAGGGGCCGGCCGTCCGGCAGATGGACGAGGGCCTCGGCCTGGTTGCCGGGCCAGTCGCCGACGAAGCCGAGGTCGATCAACGTCTCGACGCGCTTGCCCGCCCACTCCGCGGGCACCTGTCCGCGCATGCGGAACCAGGTGGTGCCCCACGGCGGACCCCAGGGCGTGTCCATCGCGAACGGCTCGTACGGGGCCTGCTCGGCCTCGGCGAAGGGCACCGGCTCGCCGGGGGCCTGCCAGGCTTCGACGGTCAGCGGGGTGGTGGCGGAGTAGACGGCGGGCTTGATGCGCTGGTCGTGGACGCGCTCGACGCGCTCCTCGATGCGGCGGCGTTCGTCGTGCACGGGGAACTCTTTTCCGGGTTGGGGTGACGGCGTGGGGTCGGCCGCGGCCGCGTTGCTCGGGGGCACCGGTCGCCGGGCGCTCGCCCGGGGCCGGCGCTAGGTGAGGTACGCGAGCCCGGGATGTGCCTGGCGGTAGCCGTCCACCAGGCGGCGGGCCACCTCGACCGAATCGATGAGGGGGTGCAGGGCGAACGCCTTGACGGCCGTGGCGCGGGAGCCGGAGGCGGCCGCCGCGAGGGCCTCGCGCTCCACCGCCTTGACGGAGCAGACCAGGCCGGTGGCGTGCGCGGGGAGCGGGGAAACGGCAACGGGATGGGCGCCGTTGCCGTCGACCAGGCAGGGGACCTCGATGACCGCGTCCTCGTCCAGGGCGGACAGTGTGGTGCGGTTGCGCACGTTGAGGATCAGCGTCGTGCGCTCGTCGCGGGCGATGGCCCGCATCAGGGCCAGGGCCACCTTCTCGTAGCCGCCGGACTCGGTCAGCGACTCCTCGTCCCGCTCCCCCGCGCCCGCCGCCTCGCGGTTCTCCGCCATGTACGTGGCCTCGCGCTCGGCCCTGGTGTTGTCCCACGTCCTCAGCGCGGGCGCGGCCGGGTCGCGCAGGGAGTCGTAGAACCGGGCCTGCTGCTGGCACAGGAAGGCGCCGCGGGTCTGCCGGGCCTCCCGGTATGCCGTCACCGCCTCGCGGTTGAAGTAGTAGTAGTGCAGATACTCGTTGGGGACGGCGCCGAGCGACTGGATCCACTCCGGGCCGAAGAGCTTGCCCTCTTCGAAGGAGCCCAGCAGCTCCTGGTCGGCGAGCAGCCGCGGCAACTGGTCGCGGCCGTCGATGTGCAGACCGCGCAGCCAGCCCAGATGGTTGAGCCCGACGTAGTCGATCCACGCGTCCCGCGGGC
Source organism: Streptomyces sp. MK37H (assembly GCF_018035285.1). Classification (NCBI taxonomy): domain Bacteria; kingdom Bacillati; phylum Actinomycetota; class Actinomycetes; order Kitasatosporales; family Streptomycetaceae; genus Streptomyces; species Streptomyces sp. MK37H. The sequence goes on from NZ_JAAAYH010000015.1 coordinate 20,924, forward strand.
GCTCGGCACCGAGCGCGCGGGCCACCCGGCGGCCCAGGCCCACGGGCGAGTCGCAGATGCCGATCACCCGGTCGCCCAGGTGGCGGGACATGGCCTCGGTGACAAGGCCGGCCGGGTTGGTGAAGTTGATGAACCAGGCGTCCGGGGCCAGCGCGGCCACCCGCCGGGCGATGTGGTCCACCACCGGCAGTGTGCGCAGCCCGTACGCGATGCCCCCGGCGCCGACCGTCTCCTGCCCCAGCACGCCCTCGGCCAGCGCCACCCGCTCATCGGCCGCCCGCCCCTCCAGGCCGCCGACGCGGATCGCCGAGAACACGAAGTCGGCGCCCTTGAGCGCCTCGTCCAGGTCCGTGGTGACGGTCACGGTCGGCGCGTCCGGATGGTCCGCGGCCTGCTCGGCCAGCACCCGGGCGATGGCGGAGAGCCGGCCGGCGTCCAGGTCGTGCAGGGTCACGCCGGTGACCCGGCCCTCCCCGCGATCGGCGAGGAGCGCCCCGTACACCAGCGGCACCCGGAATCCCCCGCCGCCGAGAATGGTCAGTCTCACTGAAGAACCTCCGAGATGTCCCGACTCCCTGTCCGCTCCGGGAGCGGTCAGACCTTGATCACTTCGACGCCGGCCTCGGACAGGACGGCACATGTGGCCTGATCCGCGGACGCGTTGGTCACCACGATGTCGATGTCCTGCGGACCGCACACCTTGGCGATCCCCCGGCCGGGGAACTTCCCGGCGTCCGCGAGCAGCACCGTCTTCTCGGCGGCGGCCATCATGGCCCGCTTCACCGGGACCTCGACCACGGTCGTGTCCATCACATGGCCGCCGGGCCGGATGCCACTCGTGCCCAGGAACAGCCAGTCGGCGTGCAACTGGCGCAGGCTGTCCTCGGTGAGGAAGCCCACCAGCGAGCGGTACTCACGGCGCACCACGCCCCCGGGCAGCACCAGCTCTATCCCGGCGTCCTCCGCCAGCTCCTCGTACACCACCAGATTGCTGGTGATCACGGTGAGGCGGCGGCCGTGCAACTGCCGGGCCAGGCGGTAGGCGGTGGTGCCGATGTCGAGCAGCACCGTCTGGCCGTCCTGGACCATCGCGGCGGCGCGCTCCGCCACGGCGTCCTTGTCGGTGACCCGGACCTCGGCGACCTCGGCGAACGGCTGATCGCCGTCCTCCGCCACCGCACCCCCGTGCACCCGGGTGAGCAGGCCGTCCTCCTCCAGTCTGATCAGGTCGCGGCGCACGGTGGCGGCGCTCACCCCCAGCTCGGAGGAGAGGTCGGTCACGGATGCGGGGCCACCGGAGCGCAATGCCCGCAGGATGAGTTGGTGTCGTCGCTCTGCCAGCATGCGGCGCACACTACCCTGCAATTTCAATCAACTCCATGCTTGTTTTTGATTAGGTCTTGAAAAGTTTGCTCAGGTGGCTCACGATCCACGTCAGAACTTGCACACCCTTGACGAGAGGACGCGCTCGTGAGCGAGCCGCTCCCCGACGGGTCACCGGGCGATACCGCTCCCGACGTCCTGCTCACCGGACTGCTCTTCTACGACCTGGTCTTCACCGGCCTCGGCCGGGGACCCGTGCCGGGCGAGGAGATCTGGGCCAGGGGCATGGGCAGCGGCCCCGGCGGCATCGCGAATCTCGCGGTGGCCGCCGCCCGCTTCGGGCTGCGCACCTCGCTGGCCACCGTGTTCGGCGACGACCTCTACGGCCGCTACTGCCGTGAGGTGCTCGCCGGGCAGGAGGGCATCGACCTCTCGCCGTCCCGTACGGCACCCACCGGCTGGCACACGCCGGTCACCGTCTCGCTGGCGCTGGGCGCGGACCGGGCGCTGGTCACCGGCGGCGCGGAGCCCCCGTACGGTCAGGACGAGCTGATCGGCGACCCCCCGGCCGCCCGCTCCGCGCTCGTGCACATCGGCCCCGAACCACAGGACTGGATCGCCAAGGCCGCCGCCTCCGGCACCCGGGTCTTCGCCGACGTCGGCTGGGATCCCTCCCAGCGGTGGTCCACGGATCTGCTCGATCAGCTCTCCCTGTGCCACGCCTTCCTGCCCAACGAGGCCGAGGCCATGGCGTACACCCGCACCGCCACCCCGCGGGCGGCCCTGCGCGCGCTCACCGACCTGGTGCCGGTCGCCGTGGTCACACGCGGCCGGGACGGGGCGATCGCCGTGGACCAGGACACCGGGGAGTACGCCGAGGCCGACGCGCTCGACATCGATGTCCTGGACGCCACGGGCGCCGGCGATGTCTTCGGCGCGAGCTTCGTCGCCGCCACCCTGGCCGGCTGGCCACTCGCCGAACGGCTGCGCTTCGCGGTGCTCGCCTCCGGGCTGTCCACCCGTCGCCACGGCGGAGCGCTGGCGGCGCCCGGCTGGGGCGGCGTCGCGGAGTGGTGGCACGAGGTCGTGGCCGACCCCGGCGCCGAGGAACTCCGCCGGGCGTACGGCTTCCTCGCCGACCGGATCCCCGCCGGCGTCGGCCCGCCCCCGCCGGAAGCGCCGGCCACACCGTTGTGACCGGCCGCGCCGTGGTGACCGCCACCCTTGTGACCGCCACCGTTGTGACCGGCCACGCCGTTCTGATGCGGCGCCACACCTTTTCGCAGAAGCCCCTTCCCAAGGACACCCCCCACGGCAACACCCCGACACCTCAACGACGAGACACCGAAAGGCGGTGAAGCAGTGCACCCCTCACGCAGAGGACTGCTTCGCGCGGGCCTGGCGACCACCTCGGCCGCCGTGCTGGGCGGCGCGGCCGCGGGCTGTGCGGTCCCGGCCGGGTCGACCGGCCGGAACATGACACTCTGGTACTGGGGCGGTGGACTGAGCGACAAGCTGGTGGAGGACGCCGCCAAGCGCTTCACCCAGGTCGACCTCAAGGCCACCCAGATCGGCGGATACTTCCGCTCCAAGCTGCTGACGACACTGACCGCCCGCGCCTACGCGCCCGACATCACCGGCCTGAAGGGCGAGGACATCGCCTCGCTGCTGTCCAACGCCGACCAGTTCATCGACCTCAACACCCTTGGCGCGGACCGGCTCAAGAGCCAGTACCTGGACTGGAAGTGGGCCCAGGGCACCGCCGACGACGGCCGTCAGATCGGCTTTCCCATCGACACCGGCCCCTGTGTGCACTACTACCGCCCCGATGTCTTCGCCAAGGCGGGCCTGCCCACCGAGCCCGCCGAGGTGTCCGCGGCCATGAGCACCTGGGAGGACTACTTCACCGCGGGCGAGCGGCTGGTGAAGCGGGTCAAGGGTGCCTACCTGGTCAATGACCTGTTGGCCGTGCTCAATATGGGCATCGGCCAGTCGGCGAAGCGCTTCGTCGACAAGGACCGCCATTTCATCGGCGACCAGGAACACATCGTCCGCGCCTGGGATCTGGCGCTGGAGTGCAAGAAGCGCGGTCTCGTCTCCCCCTTCAAGTCCGGCACGGTCGACCAGACCGCGGCACTGGAGGACGGCAGGTTGCCCAGCCAGCTCGGCGCCTCCTGGGCGGCCGGCGACTTCAAGTCGCAGCTGACGAAGTCCGCCGGCAAGTGGCGGGTGGCCGCGATGCCCGAGCGGCCGGCCAACGACGGCGGCTCGTTCCTCGGGATCACCAAGTACTGCCGCAGACCTGAGGTGGCCTTCGAGATCATCACCTGGCTGCTCGGCCCCAAGAACCAGACCCGCGGCTTCGTGGAGGCGTCGCTCTTCCCCTCCACCCCGGCGTCCTACGAGATGGCCGCGATGCGCGAGCACGACCCCTTCTTCGGCGGCCAGATCACCAACGACATCTTCGCCCGGGCCGCTCAGCGGATCCAGGTCGCCTACAACAGCCCCTACGACGTGGCCCTCAAGCAGCCGATCATGGACGAGCTGACCTCCGTGCACATCTCCGGCAAGAACCCCGAGCGAGCCTGGCGGGACGCCATGAGCACATGCCGACGCATCGCGGACCACCTGGGGGTGAGCTGAGCCATGGCCGATATGAAGACCGCACCTGCCGCGGCGGTCGCGGCCGCGCCGAGCCCGGCGGGAACGGCGGGAAGAGCGGGCGCGGCGCCGTCCGGCCGCAAGGGCGGCATCCGCCGCCACTGGCGGCTGTACGCGGCGATCTCACCGTTCTATCTGCTGTTCCTCTGCTTCGGCCTGATCCCGGCCGGCTTCTCCCTCTTCCTCGCCTTCCAGCGCTGGGACGGTCTGGGGGACATGGAGTACGCGGGGCTGTCGCAGTTCCGCTATCTGCTCGCCGACACCCAGTTCTGGGACGCGGTGCTCAACACGCTGGAGATCTGGGCCATGGGCACCCTGCCCATGCTGTTCATCGCCCTGGTCAGCGCCGTGATGCTGAACTCCGCGGTGCGCTTCAAGGGGGTGTACCGCTTCGTCTACTTCGTGCCGTCCGTCACCTCGGTCGTCGCCGTCGCCGTCATCTTCGGCTCCATCTTCTCCACCAGCTTCGGCCTGATGAACGCCGTGCTGAAGACCGTCGGCATCAGCGAGGTGGCCTGGCTGAACGAGCCCTGGGGCATCAAGGTGGCCGTCGCCGCGCTGATGACGTGGCAGTGGACCGGGTACAACGCGATCATCTTCCTGGCCGGTCTGCAGACCATCCCGACCGAACTCTACGAGGCCGCGAGGGTCGACGGGGCCGGGCCGGTCCGGACCTTCTTCTCGGTCACCATGCCGATGATGCGCCCGGTCATCCTCTTCACCGTGGTGGTCTCCACGATCACCGGCCTGCAGTCGTTCTCCGAGTCCCAGGTGCTGCTCGGCCGCAACGACGGCCTGTCGACCTTCGCGGGCGGGCCCGAACACGCCGGCCAGACGGTGGTCCTCTACTTCTTCCAGCAGACCTTCGACAACAACGACTTCGGCTACGGAGCGGCCATCGCCTGGGCGATCTTCATGATCGTGGTGGTCTTCTCGCTCATCAACTGGCGCCTGGTCAACCGCCGGGAAAAGGACTAGGAGGCCGTCATGAGCAGGACCAAAGGGGCCATGGCCCGCGGTGTCTCGCTGCACACCGCGCTGATCGCGGGGGTGCTGCTGTCCATCTTCCCGTTCTACCTGGCCGTCGTGATGGCCACCCGGACCTCCAGCGAGATCTTCTCGTACCCGCCGAAGCTCTGGCCCGGGTCGCACTTCCGGGAGAACGTCGGCCACCTCTTCGACACCATCGACTTCTTCGGGTCGATGCTGAACTCGCTGATCGTCGCGGGCACCGTCACCGTGCTCGTGCTCTTCTTCGACTCGCTCGCGGCGTTCGTCTTCGCCAAGTACGACTTCCCGGGCCGCAAGCTGCTGTTCGGGCTGATGATGGGCATCTTCATGCTGCCCGCGCAGCTCTCCGCCATCCCGCAGTTCGTGATCATGGCGAAGCTGGGCTGGATCGGCTCGCTCACCGCGCTGATCGTCCCGGCGGCGGCCAACGCGTTCGGCATCTTCTGGATGCGCCAGTACATGACGGGCGCCATCCACGACGAGCTGATGGACGCCTCACGGCTCGACGGCTGCAGCTTCCTGCGCCAGTACTGGCATGTGGCGCTGCCCGTGGTCCGGCCGGGCCTGGCGTTCCTCGGCATCTTCACCTTCATGGGCCAGTGGAACGACTACGCCTGGCCGCTGATCGCCCTGACCAACCCCGACCATGTCACCCTCCAGGTGGCGCTGTCCCAGCTCAACAGCGTGCACAGCATGACGGACTACGGCATGGTCATGGCCGGTGCCCTGCTGGCCCTGATCCCGCTGCTGATCATGTTCATCTTCGCGGCCCGCCACTTCATCGCCGACCTGGCCAAGGGAGCCATCCGCTGATGCACCACCCGCCCCCGTACGTCCGCCCCTGGGAGACGCCCGAGCTCACGTCCTGGCGCCGGCTGCCGCTGCACGCGGTGGTGCGCGGCACCACGGACACCGGCCGGACGGCGCTCGACGGCGACTGGCGGTTCCAGCTGCTGGCGTCGCCCGACGAGCCCCTCGCCGAGCGGTGGGGAACCGCCCGGGTGCCCGGCTGCTGGACCGTGCAGGGCACCGACGACCTCCCGCACTACACGAATGTCACGATGCCGTGGCCGGAGTTCCCCCCGGCCTCCCCGGCGAAGAACCCGACGGGCGTGTACGAGCGCGAGATCGACATCCCCGCGGAATGGGCGGGCAAGCGGATCGTGCTCCACGTCGGGGCCTTCGAGAGCGTGCTGCTGGCCGAGGCCGGCGGCCGCCCCGTGGGCATGGGCAAGGACTCCCACCTGGCCAGTGAGTTCGACATCACCGACGCCGTGCGGCCGGGCGAGCGCACGACCGTACGGCTCACGGTGGTCAAGTGGTCCGACGCCTCGCACATCGAGGACCAGGACCAGTGGTGGCACGGCGGGATCACACGATCCGTGTACCTCTATGCCATCGACCCGCTGCACCTGGCCGATGTGCGGATCACCGCACCGGCGGACGGGCGGCTGCGGGCCGAGGTGCTGATCCGCTCGGCACACGGCGCCCTCCCCCCGGGTGGTATGTCACCGGGTCGCTGGAGGGCGTCGGCGAACTGCGGTTCGACGCGGAGTACGCCGCGTGGTGCGCCGCCGAGGAGCGGGTGTCGGACTTCCTCGGCGAGGCCCGGCTGCACACCACCGTGCCGGAGGTGCGGACCTGGTCCGCGGAGACCCCGCACCTCTACGACTGCGTGATCCGGCTGCACCGCGCGGACGGTTCGGTCGCGGACACCTCGTACCACCGCGTCGGCTTCCGCGATGTCGCGGTGCGCGGGCGGGACCTGCTGGTCAACGGCGAGCGGGTGTTCATCCGCGGGGTCAACCGCCATGACTTCCATCCGCTGACCGGCCGCGTGGTGTCGTACGACGACATGCGCGCCGACCTCGTCACCATGAAGCGCTTCGGCTTCAACGCCGTGCGCACCTCCCACTACCCCAACGACCCGGCCTTCCTCGGTCTCTGTGACGAGCTGGGCCTGTACGTCGTCGACGAGGCGAACATCGAGGCGCATGACCACGCCCACGAGATCGCCGACGACCCGCGCTACCTCGCCGCGTTCACCGACCGCGTCTCGCGGATGGTGCTGCGCGACAAGAACCATCCGTCGGTCATCGTGTGGTCGCTGGGCAACGAGTCCGACTACGGCGCCAACCACGACGCCGCGGCCGGGTGGGTGCGCCGCCACGACCCGAGCCGCCCCGTGCAGTACGAGGGGGCGCTGAACCGCGGCTGGACCCGTCCGGACACCGTCACCGACATCATCTGCCCGATGTACGCCTCCATCGACGAGATCACCGCACACGCGCGCTCCGGCGAGCAGACCAGGCCGCTCATCCTCTGCGAGTACTCGCACGCCATGGGCAACAGCAACGGCAGCCTCGCCGACTACTGGGCGGCCATCGAGGCCACGCCCGGTCTCCAGGGCGGATTCATCTGGGAGTTCTGGGACCACGGCATCCTCCAGCGGCTCTCCGACGGCCGCCCGGCGGGGCTCGCGGGCGTGGGCGGGTACGGCGGCGGGGTCGCCGGACCGGGGACGCGCTGGGCGTACGGCGGCGACTTCGGTGACACGCCGAACGACGGCGCGTTCATCGCGGACGGCGTCGTCTTCCCGGACCGCACACCCAAGCCCGTCCTGTACGAGCACCGGGAGATCGCCGCGCCGGTGCGGCTGACCCACGACGAGGAGGGGGTGCGCGTCCACAACCGCCAGCACTTCCGCGATCTGTCGTGGCTGGCGGCCGAGTGGGTGCTGTCCCTCGACGGGCACGGCGCCGACCACCCGCCGGTCCCGGCGGAGCTGCCGCACCTCCCGCCGGGTGCGAGCGCCCCGGTCGAGCTGCCGCCGGACCTGCTCGCCGGGCTGCCGTCCGCCCCGGGCGAGGCATGGCTGACGCTGCGGGTCCGTACGGCGGAGGAGGAGGCGTGGGCGCCGGCCGGTACGGAAGTGTGCACGCCACGGGTGCGGCTGCGGGAGCGGACCGCGTCCACCGCGCCGGTCGACAACCACGGCCTGCCGCCGGTGGAGGTCGACGAGGACGGGCTGCTGGCGCATCCGGCGCTGTCCGCGCCGCCGGTGCTCTCGCTGTGGCGGGCGCCGACGGACAACGACGAGCTGGGCGGGCTCGGCGAGCGGTGGCGGGCCTGGGGTCTCGATGCCCCGCGCCGACGACTGGTGTCCGTCGAACGGGACGCCGCCGGAGCGGTCACCGTCCTCGCGGAGTACGACACCACCGCTGGTCCGGTGCGCCACCGGCAGGTGCTGCGACCGGTGCCGGACGGGATCCACGCCGGGAGCGGCGCCGGGATCCACGCCGGGAGCGGCGCCGGGACCCGCGCCGGGAGCCGCGCCGGGATCCACGTGGAGGAGACGGCCGAGCTGCCCGCCGGGCTCACCGATGTGCCCCGCGTGGGCACGGTCTTCGAGACGGCCGCCCGGCACGACCGCCTCGCCTGGTACGGGCCGGGCCCCTGGGAGACCTACCCCGACCGGTGCGCGGGCGGGGCCGTCGGCCACCACCAGGCCGCCGTGGACGAGCTGTTCACGCCGTATCTGCGCCCGCAGGAGAGCGGCGGGCGGCACGCGGTGCGCCACTTCACGCTCGACGACCGATGGCGCGTCGCCCTCGACGCGCCGCGCCAGATCTCCGTCACCCGCCACCGCGCCGCCGACCTGGCCGCCGCAGCGCACCACGACGAACTGGTCCCGCGCGACATCTGCGTGGTGCACATCGACGCCGCGCACCGCGGTGTCGGCACCGCCTCGTGCGGCCCCGACACCCTTGCCCGCTACCGCGTCGGCCCCGGCACGTACCGCTGGTCCTGGACGCTGTCCGCCCTCTAGGAAACGGGAGCTCACCCCACCATGGCCATGCAACCCTGGTTCCCCGACGCCAAGTTCGGCATCTTCATCCACTGGGGCATCTACGCCGTCGACGGCGTCCAGGAGTCCTGGTCGTTCTTCGAGGGCGACATCCCCCACGACCAGTACATGGCGCAGCGACACGGCTTCACCGCCCGCCACTACGCCCCGGAGGACTGGGCGGACCTCTTCGCCCGGGCCGGCGCCCGGTACGCCGTGCTCACCTCACGCCACCACGACGGCGTCTCCCTGTGGGACACCGCAGAGGGCGACCTCGACGTGGTGCGGCACACCCCCGCCGGACGCGATCTGGTCGGCCCGTACGCGGCGGCGATGCGGGAACGTGGCATCAAGGTCGGCCTCTACTACGCCCACAACGACTGGAACCACCCCGACTACGCCTCCACCCGCTACGAGGGCCGTCCGCCAGAGCAGGAGAACAACCCCTACGCCGAGGCGCCGAAGGAAGAGGAGGATCTGGCGGCGTGGGCCCGCTACCTCGCCTACCGCGACGGCCAGGTGCGGGAGCTGACCACCCGGTTCCGTCCCGACCTGCTGTGGTTCGACGGCGAGTGGGAGCGCACCGAGGAGCAGTGGCGGATCAAGGACCTGGCCCGGCTGATCCGCTCCGAGGTGCCGCGGTGTGTGCTCAACGCGCGCATGCTCAGCGAGGGCGACTACGCCACCCCCGAGCAGGGCGTGCCGATCGAACCGCCCGCCGGTCCCTGGGAGTTGTGCCTGACCTTCAACGACTCATGGGGCTACCGCCACCACGACCACAACTACAAGTCGACCGGCCAGCTCATCCGGTACTTCACGGAGACCATCGGCGGCGGCGGAAACCTGCTGCTGTCCGTGGGCCCCAAGGAGGACGGCACCATCCCGGCCGAGCAGGTCGAACGCCTCGAGGGCATGGGCGCGTGGATCGCCCGCCACGCCGAGGCCGTCTACGGCACGGTCCGCGGCCTGCCCGCCGGCCACCACTACGGCCCCAGCACGCTCTCCGCCGACCGGCGCACGCTCTACCTCACCGTGTTCGACATCCCCCGCGGCCCCATCGGCGTGCGCGGCCTGCGCACCCCGGTGCGGCGGGTCAGCGTTCTCGGCACCGGCACCGAGCTGGGCCACCAGGTCATCGGCGGCCTGCACGAGGTCCCCGGCGTGCTGTGGATCGACCGGCCCGCCACCGCGGACCTGGACGAACACGCGACGGTCCTCGCCGTCGAGCTGGACGGGGAACTGGACCTGTACCGGGGCGCGGGCCGCTTCTGAGCCCAGGGGCTCAAGGGCTCAAGGGCTCAGCGTGAGGTGGCGCCGATGAAGTCGAGCAGGTCCTGGTTGATGTCATCGGCGTGGGTGATGAAGAGGCCGTGTCCGGCTCGGGGCGCGGGAGGGTGAGGAACGCCGACATCAGAGCGCTCGCGAGGTACAGCACGGCGAAGGCCCACATCACGCCCTGGACACCGAGCGGGCCGAGGAAGAGGCCGACCACGGCGGGGCCGAGAAAGGTGCTGGCACCGGCGCCGAGGTTGAGCGCGGACATGGCCTGGCCCTTGTGGCGGGGCGCGAGCGAGGGCATCAGGGCGGACAGCGGCACATAGCCGGCGAGCGTGGCGCCGAAGAGGCTGACCAGGAGCATGGCGAGCGGATAGTTGTGGCCCGCGGCAGCGCGATCAGACCGCCGGCCACGACCAGGGCCAGCGAACTCCACAGCGTGGAGTAGGCGCCGATCCACGGGATGGTGAGGCTGGCGAAGAGGGAGCCGAGCGTGGGCAGTCCACCGGTGAAGGCGAACCAGAACCAGCCGACCGCCGAGCCGAGCCGGTGCTCGGGGGTCACCGCGGTCACCCAGAGGTCGGACAGCGCTCCGGAGAACCAGGCGGCGATGCTCGCCGTCACGCCGTAGACGGTGAACAGCAGCGCCACCTGGTCCTTGGCGACCCCTTCGTCGATGAGGTAGGGCGAGAGGTACCCGGACTCCACACCGTCACCGATCATGAAGAGCAGTACGCCCACAAACCCCCAGACGAGCACTTTGGGAATGCCGAGGCGTTCCAGGAAATGGCGCGGCTGGATTTCGTTTTCCGGAGTGGATGCGTTTGGGGGGACGGTCACGGCGAACCACCTTCTCGGCGATCTCGGGGAGCGGAGTTCCGTAAGGCGTCACGATGAAAAGTCCAAACCGGAAGGCGGTCAATCCGTCGGTGGGAAGACCTCGCGGGTCCGGCTGGTCGCCGTGTGAAGTCGGCAGGCCCTGTTTTCGGCCATGCGATGGGAGGAGGGCTGTCTCACCAGGTCACAGGGGTGAACGGGGCCCGTGGCCGACCCCGCTCTCGGGTGAAATTGACGTGATGTTCACGTGACATCACCGAGGGACGATGCGCACATTGACGCCGCGCTCACGCAGCCCGCGCACCTCCCCGGCCGGTGCCGCGTCGTCCACCACGAGCAGGTCGAAGTCGGTGAGCGGAGCCAGGGCGTACAGGCCCTGGTTGGCGAACTTCGTATGGTCGACGAGGAGTACGCGGCGTGCCGCGGCGGCCATCATCGCCTGCTTGACCTGCACCGTCTCGGGTGACATGTGGTAGCAGCGGCCCGCGGTGACGGCGGTGGTGGACATGAACAGCACATCGGCGCGGAAGGCGGACATGCTCTGCGCGGTGTGCGGTCCCATGAACGCGTCGTACGCCGGGAAGTAGGTGCCGCCGAGCGCCACCAGCGCCGCCCCGGGCTCCTTGGCCAGAGCCGTGATGGCGGGCAGCGAGTTGGTGATCACCGTGATCGGTGTGTGGTGGGGCAGGTGCTGGGTCAGGCCCAGACAGGTGGTGGAGTCGTCGATCACCACGATCTGGCCGGGAGCCAGTTCCTCGGCCGCCGCCCGCGCCAGCCGCTGTTTGGTCTGCCTCATCGTCGTCATGCGCTCGCCGACACTGCCGTGGAACTGCGTGGACGGCAGACAGCTCGCGCCGCCGCGCACCTTGCGCAGCCAGCCCTGCGCCTGGAGGGCGTCCAGGTCGCGGTGGATGGTCATCACACTGACGGCGAACTCGGCCGCCAGGTCCGAGGTGCGGACGAAGCCCTTGGTCGTGACCAGTTCACGCAGCCGGCGCCGCCGCTCCTCCTGCCCATCCGTCCGGGTCATGGCCTGCGGCTCCTTATCCCTTCCGCACCACCCCGGCGGACCGGTGTGAGACGACCTGATGTGAAACTCACGCGAAGGTAACACGCGGGCGGACCGTCGCCTCCCCCGTGTGCAGGGCCGGTGGCCCAGGACATCGCACGGTGCCGTGGGCCGGCCGCGGGATAATCCCGCGCCCCGATTGACGTGGCTTCCCGGCGGCGATTCTCTGGGTTTGTCGGCACAGAATTCCGCCGACGGCATCGGTTCCCCGGAGCGGTGGCGATTCACTGGTACGCCGCTGCTCCAGCCGTGATGAAGGGGCAGGTATTTCGGTCATGACGGTTCTCACTGTCGACGTCGGCACGTCGGTCATCAAGTCCGTCGTGTTCGACGCCGGGGGAAGGGAAGTGGCGGTCTCCCGCATCGGTACGGAGGTGCTGCGGCCTCACCCCGGGTGGGCCGAGCAGGACATGGACGCGGTGTGGCGCGGGGTCATCTCCACCGTGCGCGGCGCTCTGGCCCAGCTGGGGCCCGGGCATGACGCGGTGCGGCTGATCGCGTTCACGGCCCAGGGGGACGGCTGCTGGCTGGTCGACGGCGACGGCCGCCCCACCGGACCGGCGATCCTGTGGTCCGACGGGCGCGCCGGTGAGCTGCTCGCGCGCTGGCAGGCCGATGGCGTCCTGACGGAGGCGTACCGCCGCAACGGCTCCCTGACCTGCGCGGGTATGCCCAACGCGGTGCTCACCTGGCTCGCCGGGCACGACCCGGCGCGCCTGGAGCGCTCGCACACCGCGCTGACCGCGGCGGGCTGGCTGTTCCTGAGGCTCACCGGCGTCACGGCGATCGACGCCTCCGACGCGTCGGCCCCCTTCCTCGACCACGCCACGGGCGCGTACGACCCCGCGATCGTGGACCTGTTCGGCCTGGCGTGGGCCCGCCGGCTGCTGCCGCGCGTCCTCGGACACGACGAGTGCGTCGCCGAGCTCACCCACCACGCGGCAGCCGAACTGGGCCTCCCCACCGGCCTTCCCGTCGTGATGGCGCCCTACGACATCGCCGCCACCGCCCGCGGCGGCGGGGTCGTCGATCCCGGACAGGCGTGCGCCATCCTCGGCACCACCCTGTGCACCGAGGTGGTGCGCCGGAGCGTGGACACCTCGGGCGAGCCGTGCGGCATCACCATCGCCTTCGGCCGCCACGACCGCCTGCTGCGCGCCCTTCCCACCCTCTCGGGCACCGAGGTGCTGGACTGGGCGTGCCGGACGCTGGCAGTCGAGAGCCCCGCCGCGCTCGGTGACCTCGCGGCCACGTCCGAACCCGGCGCCGCCGGGCTGGGCTTCCTCCCCTACCTCTCACCCGCCGGGGAGCGCGCGCCGTTCCTCGACGGGCGGGCCCGCGGCACCTTCTGGGGCCTGTCACTGGACCACACCCGCGCCGACCTGGCCCGTGCGGTCTTCGAGGGCCTGTCCCTCGTCGTACGGGACTGCCTGCGAGCCTCCGGAACCGAGGTGCACGAGCTGCGGCTGTGCGGCGGAGGCGCGGGCAGCGACCGCTGGTGTCAGCTCATCGCCGACGCCACCGGCGTCCCGACGGCGCGCGGCACCGACACCGAGCTGGGCGCGAAGGGTGCCTTCCTCACCGGTCTGGTGCTCACCGGCGCCGAGCGGAGCATGGAGGAGGCCGCTGCCAAGTGCGTCCGTATGGGCTCCAGTTGGGCACCGGACCCGGACCGGGCCGCGCTCTACGACGAGCTGTCCGCGGCACACCTGGCCTGGCGGGACACGGCCCGGTCCCTGGGCTGGTCGCCGTCCCGGGGACCGGGCTCTTCGCCGACCCGGGCACCGGGCTCGTCGCCGTCCCGGGGGCCGGGCCGGCCACCCACCGACACCCCCGCTCAGCGCTCCCACGACCCCCGTCCGGAAACCTCGCATGTCTGACGCTCTCTCCCCCGACGCCGTCCATCTCGGCCTGGATCTCGGTACGCAAAGCGTGCGCGCGGTCGCCGTGGACGGCACCGGGAAGCTGCTCGCCGCGGCCTCCCGCCCCCTGACCAGCCACCGCGACGGCGTACGGCACGAACAGGACCCCGAGCAGTGGTGGTCCGCCGCCGGTGCCGCCTGCCGCGAGGCCCTGAGCGGCATCGACGACGGGCGGGTGCGGGGTGTGGCGGTGGACGCCACCTCCGGGACCATCCTCCTCGCCGACCCGTCCGGAACGCCCCTCACCCCGGCCCTGATGTACGACGACGGGCGCGCCGCGGGCCACGCCGACCGCGTCAACACCGTCGGCGCGGAGGTGTGGGAGAGGCTCGGCTACCGCACCATGCAGCCGTCCTGGGCCCTGCCCAAACTCCTGTGGCTGCTCCAGCACACCGATGTCCCGCCGGGGGCCCGGCTGCTGCACCAGGCCGACCTGATCACCTGGCGGCTGGCCGGACAGCAGACCCCCGGCGACGCCAGCCACGCCCTGAAGACCGGCTACGACCTGCTCGCCGACCGCTGGCCCGCCGAGGAGCTGGCCGCCCTCGGCGTCCCCGATGGCCTGCTGCCGGAGGTCGTACGGCCCGGCACGGTGATCGGCACGGTCTGCGCGCGGGCCGCCGCCGCCACCGGAATCCCCGTCGGCACCCCCGTCGTCGCCGGAATGACCGACGGCTGCGCGGCCCAGATCGGGGCGGGCGCGCTCGGCCCGGGCGCCTGGAACTCGGTGCTGGGCACCACCCTGGTCCTCAAGGGCGCCAGTCCCCGTCCGGTGAACGATCCCGCCGGGGTGGTCTACTGCCACCGCGGGCCCGGCGGCAGCTGGCTGCCCGGCGGTGCCTCCAGCAGTGGCGCGGGCGTGCTGACCCGCCGCTTCCCCGGCGCCGGCCTCGACGCCCTCACCGAAGCGGCCGCCGCGACCGGTTCCACCGCGGTCGTCTACCCGCTCGTCGGCGAGCGGGGCGAACGCTTCCCGTTCCGCGCGCCCGACGCGCACCCCTTCGTCCTGGGCGAACCCTCCGGCGCCGCCGAGGAGTTCCATGCCTGTCTGCTCGGCGTGGCCTGTGTGGAGCGGCTCTGCCTCGACCACCTGGATCACATCGGCGCTCCCGTGGACGGCCCGCTGAGCCTGACCGGCGGCGGCGCCCGCAACCGCTACTGGTCGCAGCTGCGCGCCGACCTCCTCGGCCGGAGCGTGACCCTGCCCGAGCAGGCCGAGAGCGCCGTCGGCATGGCGGTGCTCGCCGCCACCGCCTCGGGCGTCACGCTGGAGCGGGCCGCCGCCTCCATGGTGCGCGACGGAGTCGAGCTGCACCCCGATTCCGCCCGCACCGCACGGCTGCTGCCCGTCTACCTCGGCTTCGTGGACGAACTGGTCCGCCGGGGCTGGCTGGAGCCGGAGGTGGCCGCTCACGCCCACAGAAAGGCCGACCTGTGACCGACTTCGTCCTCGTACGGCACGGGGAGACCGTGTGGCACGCGGAGAACCGCTACGCCGGCCGCACCGACGTGCCACTGACCGAACACGGGCACAAGCAGGCCGCCGAGCTCGGCGCCTGGGCCGCGGGCCGGCGGCTGGACGCGGTGCTCAGCTCACCGCTGTCCCGCGCCCGGCTCACCGCCGGGCCCGCCGCCGCCGCGCTCGGCCTCACTCCGCGCGTCGACGAGCGGCTGTACGAGGTGGACTTCGGGCGCGGCGAGGGGCTGACCCGGGCGGAGATGCGGGAGCGGTTCCCGGCGGAGCTGGGCGCGTTCCTGGCCGATCCGGTCGCCCACCACCTGCCAGGCGGTGAGGACCCGGCGGCGGCCGCCGGCCGCGCGATCGCCTGTCTGACGGACATCGCCCATGAGGTGCCCGAGGGACGGGTCCTGGTCGTCGCCCACTCCACCCTCGTCCGCCTGGTCCTGTGCCAGTTGCTCGGCATTCCGCTCGCCCGCTACCGCCAGGTGTTTCCCCGGCTGGAGAACGGCGCCCTGACCGAACTGCGCCTGCGGGACGGCCGGGCATCGCTTCTGCGGCTCAACGCCCCGGCCCTGACCACCGACTGACCTCTTCCTCCGGAGTGCCACCGTGCCCACCACCGTCCTCGCCGCCGGCGACCACTTCGTACTGCCCCGACTGCTCACCGAGGAGCTGCGGAACGCCGTTCCCGAGCACGGCGCGCTCGACATCCGCGAGCTGCGGCTGCCCTGGCCGCACACACCGTTCGGCAAGGTCGCCGAGGTCGACGAGGCGTCCGGCACCGAAGAGGAGCTCATCGAGGCGCTGCGCGGGAGCCGGATCTGTGTGACCCAGATGGCCCCGCTCACCGAACGCGTCCTGCGGGCCTGCCCCGAACTCGAGCTGTTCTGCGTCAGCCGCGGCGGCCCGGTCAACGCCAACCTGGAAGCGGCCACCCGCCACGGTGTGGCCGTGTGCTACGCGCCCGGCCGCAACGCCGTGGCCACCGCCGAACACACCCTCGCCCTCATCCTGGCCGCCGCCCGCGGTGTCGGCGATGTCCACACCGACCTCAAGCGGGGCACCTGGCGGGGCGACACCTACGACTACGACAACTGCGGCATCGAGATCGACGGCTCGACCATCGGCCTGGTGGGCTTCGGCGCCATCGGCTCCCGTGTCGCACGGGCCCTGGCCGCCATGGGTGCCACCGTCCTCGTCCACGACCCCTATGTGCGGCCCGACGCGGTGGCGGGCGTGGCCCGGCTGGTCTCCCTGGAGGAACTGCTCACCCGCTCCCGGATCGTCTCCCTCCACGCCCGGGTGACGGACGAGACCCGCGGAATGATCGGCCACGACCGGATCGCGTCCATGCCACGCGGAGCGGTGCTGGTCAACTGCGCGCGGGGCGCGCTGGTCGACTACGACGCGGTGTGCGACGCCCTGGACGCAGGGCACCTGGGCGGCGCGGGATTCGACGTCTACCCCACCGAACCCGTCCCGGCCGAATCCCGGCTGCTGACCACACCCGGCATCATGCTGACCCCCCACATCGCCGGTGCCAGCCGCGAGGTCGCCCACAAGGCCGCCCGGATCGTGGCGGCGGAAGTGGCCCGCTTTCTGCGCGGCGAACCGCTCGCCCACTGCGCCAACGCCCTCGCACCGGTGACGCCACTCTGCCGATCAGGGCCCGCGATGGCCGGGCCCGGCTCGGCTCGCCCCTGAACGGCGTCCCTCACCTGGGTAAACTGTTGCTGCCCCGATACGCCCCGATCAGCAGCAGGAGGCCGGATGCCGCCGCAGGACACCTCCGCGACCGGGGCACCGCGGGAAGGGCAGGGGCGGGATGTGCCACCCGCCCGTCAGGCGCTCTCGGACAGCGTCTACGAGAACATCAAGGCCATGGTCATGGACCATGAGATCACCCCCGGCGCGCGCGTCAGCATCGAGGCCCTGTCCCGCTCCCTCAGTGTCTCCCCGACCCCCATCCGGGAGGCGCTGGCCAGGCTGGAGGCGGACGGACTGGTGGTGAAGAGGCCGCTGTCGGGGTACCGCACCACCGAGCTGCTGACCCGGCAGGGGCTCGAGGAGCTCTTCGAGATGCGGCAGCTGCTGGAGCCGAGGGCGGCCGCGCTCGCCGCGGTCAACGCCGGTGAGGACCAGCTCGACGCCATCGAGCGGATCGCGGAGGAAATGCACACCCACCCGGGGACGGCCGCCGGGCGCTATGCGGCGTACCGCGGCTTCGCCGCCCTCGACCAGCGCCTCCACGACGCGATCGCCCAGGCATCCGGGCGGCCGCTGCTCGCGGACGCGGTGGAGCGGCTCCACTCCCATCTGCACATCTTCCGGCTGAGCAGCCAACTCGGCGCCGATGACCCGACCCTCGCGGAGCACCAGCGCGTGGTGCACGCGATATTGCGCCGCAATGCCGACCGCGCGGCCGAAGCGATGGCGGAGCACCTCGCCCGCAGCCTCGGGCGTCAGCTCAGCCGGGACGAGGAGTCCTGACCCGCGCCATGTGGGTCAGTGCCCCGCGCCACATGCGTCCTGACCCGCGCCACATGCGTCCTGACCCGCGCCACGTGCGTTACGCCTCCACCGCCCGCGGTCGCACGGCCGAGGTCGCGCGGTCGTGGATGATGCGGATGATCCGGCCGCTCATCCGCTCGTAGTCGCGGTCGTTGTCCACCTCGCCGCGGATCCGGTGGTCGGCCATCACCACCACCCGGTCCGCGAGCGTGATCATCTCCGCGAGATCGCTGCTGATCAGCAGAATGGGCAGCCCATCGCGGGCCAGCTCCCAGATGAGTTCGTGGAAGGCGTGCTTGGTGCGCACATCGACACCCACGGTCGGCTCGTCCACGATGAGCAGCCGGGTGTCGGCCGCCAGCCACTTCGCCAGGCTCACTTTCTGCTGGTTGCCACCGGACAGCTCACCGGCGTTCTGTCCGAGCCCGGCGATGCGGATGCCGAGACGTTCGACGAGGTCGTGCGCCACGTCCCGCTCCTCGCGCGGGGAGACGAACCCGAGCGCCTTCGCCAGCCTCTTCCACACCGTCACCGTGATGTTCCGGGCGATGGGCTGCTCCAGGAAGACCCCTTCCTCCTTGCGGTTCTCGGTGAGATAGCCGATGCCGAAGCGGTGCAGCGCCTGCCGGGGAGAGGCGATGCGCACCGGCTCGCCGTGCACCCGGATCTCGCCGCCGGTGACGCGGTCGAGGCCGAGCACGGCCTTGACCAGCTCGCTGCGCCCCGCGCCGACCAGTCCGTACAGCCCGACGATCTCGCCGGGCCGGACATCCAGGCTGATGTCCCGGTGCCCGGCGGCGGTGGACACTCCGTCGAACGAGAGCACCGGTGGGGCGGAGGCGTCCACTTCCCGAGGACGCATCTCGGTCGCCGCGTGGGCACGGCCCACCATGAGACCGACCACGTCGTCCTGCGTGTGCTCGGCGAGCGGCGAGGACTCGAGCACGGAGGCGCCGTCGCGCAGCACGGTGACGGTGTCGCAGATGGCGAATACCTCCTCCAGCTTGTGGCTGACGAAGACGACACACGTCCCCCGGGCCTTCAGCCGCCGCACGACCTCGAACAGGCGCTCCGCCTCCTGCGGGGAGAGGGAAGCGGTCGGCTCGTCGAGGAGCAGCACCCGGCTCTCGGTGTACAGGGCCTTGGCGATCTCCACCAACTGCTGCTGCGCCACGGACAGTTCACGGACCGGCCGGTCCGGGTCGAGGTCCAGCCCCAGCTCTCCGAGGCACCGCAGAGCGGGGTCGGTCATGGCCGCGCGGTCGATGAGACCCCGGTGCGAGGGAGGGCTCTGCAGCGTGATGTTCTCGGCCACCGAGAAGCCGGGAATCAGATTGCGCTCCTGGTGCACCACGCCGATGCCGGTGCGGGTGGCCTCCAAGGGCGAGCGCAGACGCACCTCGCGGCCGCACCAGACGAGACGGCCGCTGTCGGGAGTGTGCACCCCGGTCAGGACCTTGATGAGGGTGGACTTTCCCGCGCCGTTCTCGCCGAGCAGCGCGTGGACGGACCCGGCGGTGAGGCGCAGTCCGACGCCGTCCAGGGCCCGTACGCCGGGAAACACCTTGCCGATGGCCTGGCATTCGAGAAGGACGTCGCTCATCCGGAACCCCCTGTGTGCGGCAGAACGGCGGCGGGCCGCGCATGACTTCGCGGTGGTGCGGGCGGCGCGCTCCCGCGCGAACCACCCCTCTTGTCCAAATGGCTCTGGTGGATACGGCCGCCCACCACCGTGCCGAGCACGACCACGCCGATGAGGAAGTTCACCCAGCTCGGATCGAGCGAGAACTGGGCGCGTGCGGCGTCGATGAGCCGCATCACAAAAGCCGCCAGCACCGTACCGAGCACCGCGACCGAACCTCCGGTGAGCGCGACGCCGCCGATGATGGGAGCCGCGAAGCTGGGCAGCAGCCAGTCGCCGCCGACACTGCGGTTGACTCCGGGCAGTGACGCCGTGGCGGTCAGGGCGGCCACGCCGATCAGGAGGCCCGACAGGGTGTGGGCGAGCACGATCTGCCGGTCGGTGGAGATGCCCGACAGCCTGGCCGCCAGCGGATTGCCACCTGCCGCGAGCAGCCGCCGACCGGCGGTGGCGCGGTACAGGAAGGCGGCGAGCAGGGCCGCGGCGGCCAGCGCGGTGACGAACACCAACGGCACGTTCAGCGGGGCCGCGCGGCCGAAGTCCCTCAGGGCGGCGGAGTATCCGTCGACGGTGCGCGTACCGGTCAGCCCGTACTGCGCCCCCTGGAGGATCGTCATCGTCCCGAGGGTGACGATAAAGCCGTTGATCTTCGTCACCACGATGAACAGGCCCGTCACCAGGCCGACGGCCGTGGCCGCCAGTACCCCGGCCACCACCGCGACCCCGGCGGGCACGCCCTGGTCCGCCATGAGGACACCCATCAAGCAGGCGGTGAAGCCACCGAGCGCGCCGACCGCCAGATTGAGCTGTCCGACGCACAGCGCCACCATCTGGGCCAGCCCGATGAGCACGGGGGTGGCCAGGTACCGCAGGAAGGTGCGCACCGACGGACCCTCGAAGAACGAGCCGGAGGAGGCCATGCCCAGGGCGAGGTAGCCGATGAGCACCACGCACAGCAGGGTCATCGTCGTGGAGCGGGAGAAGCGGCGCAGGGCCGCGGCACCCCGATCGCGGATCGTCATCATGTCGAACGCACCACCTTGCGATGGGACACCACGGTGCGCACCCGGTCGGCCGAGAGGGCCAGGAGCAGAACGCAACCGAGGTAGATGTTCAGGCTTTCCAGACCCACACCGAGCAGATCGAGCCCCTTGCGGATGACACCGACCAGGGCCGTGCCCAACAGCGCTCCCACGACGGAGACGACGCCACCGGTGAGCAGGGTGCCACCGAGCACCGAGCCGAGGAACGAGGGCAGCATGAAGTCGTCCCCGATGGAGGCGCGGAACGTTCCGGTGCTGACGGCGGCCATGAATCCGGCGAGCGCGGCGAGCAGCCCCGAGAGCGTGTGCGCCAGGATGACGCGGCGGCCGGTGGGAATGCCGGACAGCTCCGCCGCCGCGGGGTTGGCGCCGGTGAGCAGCAACTCCCGGCCGATCCGGGTGGCGCCGTACAGGAAACCGAGGCCGAGCAGGGCCAGGACGGTGAACTGTGCCAGCTGCGGGATCACCGGGGATCCGCACACGGGCCCGACGCAGATGTCGGCGAGCGAGTACGAGCGCAGTTCCGCGAGCCCCGACGGCTTGGTGGTGAACGCCGCGTTCTCGGTCAGGGCCGAGTAGAGCAGGGAGACGAGTCCCAGCAGCGCGAAGTCCATCGCGAGGGTCACGACGAAGGAGCTCACCCCGGTACGGGTGATGATCCAGCCGGTCAGCGCGCCGATGGCGGCTCCGGCGCACAGACACAGCAGCAGGCCGAGGGGCAGCGGCAGACCCAGCCGGTCGTATCCGAGCCCCGCGAACAGCGCTCCGAAGGCGGCCATCCGTCCGACGGCCAGGTTCATATGCCCCACCGACAGGACGACCATCTGGGCGAGCGCCACCACGGTTAGCGTCGAGATGTCCCGGACCAGCGGGAACAGCACGAGCCGCTCATCGAGGAAGGTCGGCTGCACCACACCGAACAGGGCGCTGAGGCCGACGACGAGCACCAGCAGGCCGAGCCGCTGGTTGACCCAGAACGGCAGCCGGTGCGCGGGGCGCGATGGCGTGGCCCGGGCGGAGCGGGTGTCACTGCCCGGCGGGATGACCGGCGTCGTCATGCCACCCTCCGGTCGTCGATGGCGTCCATGTCCCAGTCGATGCCGATGCCCGGAACGTCGGGCGCCACGGCCATCCCGTCGCGCATCGTCAACTCGCCGCGGGTCACGGCCCGCAACTGCGGGATGTGCTCGACGTACCTGCCGTTGGGCACCGCGGCCACGAGGCTGACATGCAGTTCCATCAGGAAGTGCGGGCACACCATGACGTTGTGGCTCTCCGCGGTGTGGGCGACCTTGAGCCAGGGTGTGATCCCGCCGACCCGGGCGGCGTCGACCTGCACGACGGATGCGGCGCCCGTCTCGAGGTAGGTGCGGAACTGCGGGGGCGCGTAGAGGGACTCGCCGACGGCGACGGGAATCCGTGTCGCCCGCGCCAGCCGGGCATGGCCGCTGATGTCGTCCGCCGGAAGGGGCTCCTCGATCCAGTACGGGTCGTACGGCTCCAGCGCGGCCGCCAGCCGGAGGGCGGAGGACATCGTCTGCGACTGGTTGGCGTCCGTCATGATGTGCAGCGAGGGGCCGACCGCCTCACGCACCGCGCGCAGCCGCTCGGCGTCCTCGGCGGGGTGCGGCCTCCCCACCTTGATCTTGATACCGGCCCACCCGGCCTTCTGGGCCCGCAGCGCCCCCTTCACCAGGTCGTCGGTGGTCAGATGGAGCCAGCCGCCCTCGGTGTCGTAGACCGGAACCTCCTGGCGGTGGCCGCCGGCCAGCCGCCACAGCGGCTCGCCCGCGCGCTTGCAGCGAACGTCCCACAGCGCGGTGTCGACGGCGGCGAGCGCGAGCGAGGTGATGGCTCCGGTGGTGGTCGCGCGGGTCAGGGCGAACAGCCGCTGCCACAGCGCCTCGATGTTGCGCGCGTCCTGCCCGATGAGGGCGGGCAGCAGGTGATCCCGCAGCAGGGCCAGTACGGAGGTGCCGCCGGTGCCGATGGTGTAGGCGTAGCCGGTGCCCGCGCTGCCGTCGGCCGTGGTGAGGTCGACGAGTACGGTCTCCTGCTTGACGAAGGACTGCACCGCGTCGGTGCGGTCGGTCTCCACGGCGATGTCGGCCAGCTTGGCCGTGGCGGTCGTGATGATGCTCATCCGGTGATGTCCGCTTTCTGTGGTGCGGCGACTCTCTGTGGTGCGGCGACTCTCTGTGGTGCGGCGACGGCGGGGATCAGCCGCATGCCAGGACGTCGTCGGCGAACCGCTTCTTCAGCTGGGCGGTCTTCGCCTTCCGCGCACGGTCGTAGGTCGTGAGGTTCTTCTTGGTGACGACGAACGAGCCCGAGTCGACGGACTGGCCGGGGCTGCGCATGGCGCACTGCTTCGTCTGGAGCAGCGCGAGGGCCCACGCCCCGACCTCGGCCTGCCCCACCGGGTTCTGCACGACAGTGGCGGTGACCGTGCCCTGCCTGATCGAGCTCAGGATCTTGGCGTCGTCGTCGATGGCGACGACCTTCGCCCGCGAACCGGAACTCTTGACGGCGTCGGCGGCGGCGACGGCCGGGTTGTAGGCGGTGGAGACGATGCCCTGGATCTGCTTGCCCTTGGCCGTCAGCAGGTCGGACACCGCCTTCTGCGCGGTCTGGAGGTCCTTGTCGATGTCGGTGACGGTCTGCAGCAGCCGCACCTTGCCGCCCGACTCCTTGACTGCCCTGGCCACGCCCTTGATCCGCAGCTGGGTGTTGGCGTCCACGTTGTTGCCCGTCAGATGGACGAGCCTGCCCTTGCCGCCCATGGCGTCGATGGCGGCCCTGGCCGCCTTGTAGGCGGCGAGTTCGACGTCCGTGGAGAGACAGAAGTCGGCCTCGTTCTTCTGCCCCGCCGGGCAGGAGCCGAGCGATGCCACGGCGAGGCCCTGCGACTTCAGGTCGGCGAACGTGGTGTTGATGTCGGTCGGCGAGACCCCGAAGACACCGAAGGCGTTGTAGCCGCGCGCGGCGAGCGTGGACAGCAGATTATTCTGCTTCTGCTGGTCCCACTCCGCCGTCTCGTCGAACCTCACATCCCCGAGCCGGTAGGTCTTCTTGGCCTTGGCGCCGGCGGTCTTCCAGGGCTGGAAGTAGGGGTGGGCGCCGCCGGGGACGAGCGCGACCTTGGTGGCCGATCCGTCCGCGAGCACGGCCGAGCCACCACCCGCCCGCGCGGACGCGGGGGCCTGCCCGCCCGTCGGCTCGCCCGAGTTCTTGAGTGTGCAGGCTGTCGAACCCGTGGCCAGCAACGCCACGGCGACAACTCCCGGCAGAAGGGATCTGGTCCGGAGACGCACCTCCTCACCCCCACGAATCAAATAGGAAATTGATGCCGCGATGGTGTGCCAGTCGGGCCGCGCCGTCAAGACTCTCGACAAAACCCCCTGCAAGGCGCCTGGTGAACGCGAGATCCGGCGCCGCTGCGAGTCAGGCGCCGGATCTCGTCTCTCAGGTTCCTATAGGAAATGGATGGGTCGGACGGTGAGTCAGCCGCTGTACTGGGCGAAGACGCGTGTGAAGTCCCACGGCTGCTGGGAGACCCCCGAGCAGGTGTCGGCTCCGCCACCGGTGCAGGGCCGGTCACGGTTGACCGACCAGAAGGTCAGCCGCGCGAGGTGCTTCTGCTGGGCGTAGCCGAGGATGGTGCGGAAGTCGGCCACGGTCACCGTCTCGCCGTTGTCGGTGATGCCGTTCATCGATGAGATGCCGGAGTGCCGGTACGCCTGGTCGTCCGAGTACCCGTAGGCGCTCTTGACCGTGTTCTTGAGCCCCTCGGCGGCGCGGATGGTGAGCTGGCCCATGTTCTGGCCCGCGCCCCCGAAGTCGAACGGCATGATGGTCCAGCTGTCCACGGTCAGCCCGGTGGCGGCGGCCTTGCTGATCAGGCTGTTGTCGGGCCCGTTCTGGCCGGTGCCGAAGGTCACATACACCTTGATGCCGGGGTTGTTGGCCTTGACCGTCTTCAGCGCGTCGACCGTGCGCTGCTGGACGGTCGGGCTGTCGTACGCCGCGGCCTCGATGTCGATGTCGATCGCCTTGAGCCCATAGGCGTTGATGACCTTCTGGTACGCGGCGGCCAGCTCGCCCGCGCTGCCGCAGGAGCTCTCCAGCTTGTTGCCGCTCCAGCCGCCGAAGGACGGGATGACATCGCCACCGGCCGACCGCACGGTGTTGATGGTCTGCTGGTCGACCCCTCCGGTGAGCGGACGGCCACCGTCCCACTGCGGGTTGCAGTAGCCGTTGCTGAGGACGAAGGCGAGGGTGAACCACTTGACGCCGGTCGCGTTCATCACGGTGGTGGGGCTCGGCGGGCTGCCCCAGCCGTTGTAGAGGTACGGGGCCACGGCCATGGCACCCGGTCCCGGCGGTGTGGTGTCACCGCCCGGCGCCGTCCACTTCTGGTTGGCGGCTCCGGTGCAGGTCCATATCTGCAGCCGCGTGCCGTTCGCCGAACTTCCGCCGGTGGCATCCAGACACTTGTTGGCCTGCGGATTCACAATGTCACCCGCCGCCGGAACCGCCCACTGCTGAGCCGCACTCCCATTGCAGTCCCACAACTGAACCGCGGTGCCATCGGCCGTACCACCCGACGCCACATCCAGACACTTCCCCAACGCACGAATCGTGCCGTCGGAGCCAACCGTCCACTGCTGCGCGGAAGTTCCGTTGCAGTCATAGAGCTGCACGGCCGTGCCGTTGGCGTTGTTGGCGCCCGCCACGTCCACACACTTGCCACCGACACCGGTGATCTGGCCGGTGGCCGCCGCGGCGCCACTCGCGGGGAGGCTGGTCAGGCCGGTGACGAGGGCAGCGGCGGCCGCGGCACCGAGCACACCGCGTATCCCGGGTCCGCGCAGGAGTCCGCCGTTCATCTGGTCACCGTCCACTTCTGGTTGGCGGCTCCGGTGCAGGTCCATATCTGCAGCCGCGTGCCATTGGCCGAACTCCCGCCCGCGGCATCCAGACACTTGTTGGCCTGCGGATTCACAATGTCACCCGCCGCCGGAACCGCCCACTGCTGAGCCGCACTCCCATTGCAGTCCCACAACTGAACCGCGGTGCCATCGGCCGTACCACCCGACGCCACATCCAGACACTTCCCCAACGCACGAATCGTGCCATCGGAACCAACCGTCCACTGCTGCGCGGAAGTTCCGTTGCAGTCGTAGAGCTGCACCGGTGTGCCGTTGGCGTTGTTGGCGCCCGCCACGTCCACACACTTGCCACCGACACCGGTGATGGCACCGCCGCTCGGCTGTCCGCTGTCGGTGCTGACCCGGACGTAGTCGACGAGGAGCTGCTGGGGGAAGGAGGTGCTGCCGTCGGGGTCCCCGGGCCAGTAGCCGCCGACCGCGAGGTTGAGGATCACGAAGAAGGGCTTGTTGAACACCCACTGCCGGCCACCGAGGTCGGCCGGGGTGCGCCGCTGGTACACGGTGCCGTCGACGGACCAACTGATCGCGTTCGGGCTCCAGTCGATGGCGAAGGTGTGGTACGCGTCGGCGAACGCCTGGCCACCGGGCAGGGAGTACCCGGCGCCGATGCCACCGGAGCCCGAGTACCCGGGGCCGTGGAGGGTGCCGTGGACCGTGGAGGGCTCGAAGCCCACGTTCTCCATGATGTCGATCTCACCGGAGTTGGGCCAGCCGACCTGTCCGATGTCGTTGCCCAGCATCCAGAACGCGGGCCACATGCCCTGCCCGCGCGGAATCTTCATCCGGGCCTCGACCCGGCCGTAGGTGGTGGTGAACTTGCCGGAGGTGTTCAGCCGGGCGGAGGTGTACTCACACCGTCCGTACCAGCACTGGTAGTTGCCCGGGTTCTCGCGGCGGGCGGTGATGACCAGGTGGCCCTGGCCGTCGAGGGCGGCGTTGCTGTTGCCCGCCGTGTAGTACTGCCGCTCGTGGTTGTTGACGTTGTCCCCCGTCTCGATCTGCCACTTGCCGCCATTGACGGCGGAGCCGGCGGGCCCGTCGAACTCGTCGGAGAACGTGACGGCGGCCGCCGTGGCGGGTCTCGCGGTGGACTTCGCGGCGGGGCTCGCCGCGGAGGCCGAGGTGCCCTGTGCCAGGCCGGTGGACAGCGACGCGAGGGCGAGGACCGAGACCAGGGACAGCAGCAGTCGCCGGGGTAAGCGCGGGGAGTCCATGACTCTCCCTTCCAGAAGCAGTGAATGACAGGTGCGGAGAGGCATGAGGCGCATGCGAACCAAGTGGTTACGGCGCCGACCGGGTGCGTGAGCGATCCGAGCGGTACTTAGTTCATTACGTGAGTTAAGAAGTGAAGGAAAGGCCTGTCAAGGGTTTGGTATGGACCGGATATGCCAACAAGTCACCGCGCGGAGGGCTGTTCGCCGCCGAGGACGTCGGCGACACGTCCTGCGGGTTCGCCCTTTGAAGGCATGTCATTCATTGGTGCGGACCTATTGACGAGACACGTTCAACTCCCGAAATATATGGGCCCGAGAGTCCGGCCGTGACCTTCCGGCCGGACACCGCATGTCGCGGGCCGCGGCGGCGCCTGTCCGACGGACATGCCCACTGCCGGGGTCCGTCCGCGTGTCAGGAAGGCATCCCCCCACATGAATAACAGCGAAGACCCCTCCGCCCGGGACCGCGCGCAGCGCCGCCGTCGGCGGACCGTCCTGGCCGTGGCCGCGGCCCTCGCGGCCACCGCCGCGAGCACGACCGCGGCCGCCTGGGCGGACAACACCGGCCAGGACCGCGCCTCGGCATCCGCCGCGCCCGCCGCCGTGGCCCCCTACCTCTACAACGGATGGGGCAATCCCCCGGACCCGGGCGACGTGATGGACGCCACCGGCGTCGGCTGGTTCACCCTCGCCTTCGTCCTCGACGCGGGCAACTGCGACCCGCGGTGGGACGGCGGCCGCCCGCTGGCCGGCGGTGCCGACGAGCAGACCGTGAAGGCCATACGGGCCAAGGGCGGCGATGTGGTGCCGTCCTTCGGTGGCGCGAGCGGCAACAAGCTGGAGCAGTCCTGTGCCGACGCGAAGGCCCTCGCCGGGGCCTACCAGAAGGTCATCGACGCCTACGGTCTCAAGGCCATCGACATCGACATCGAGGGCGACGCCTACAACGACCCGGCCGTCCAGCAGAAGACGATCGACGCCCTGAAGCAGGTGAAGGCCGACAACCCGGGGCTGCTCACCTATGTCACCTTCCCCAGCGATCAGAGCGGCCCCGACGACGGCATGATCCGCCGGGCCGCCGAATCCGGCTTCGAGGCCGACAGCTGGACCATCATGCCGTTCGACTTCGGCGGCGAGGGCCAGAACATGGCCGAGCTGACCAAGCAGGCCACCGACGGGCTGAAGAACGCCGTCAAGGGCGCCTACGGCTACAGCGACGAGGACGCCTACCGGCACAGCGGCCTGTCCTCGATGAACGGCATCACCGACGTCAAGGAGACCGTCACCACGGACGACTTCGAGTCGATCCTGGCCTACGCCTCCGAGCACCACCTGTCGCGGCTCTCCTTCTGGTCCGTCAACCGCGACCGCCCCTGCCCCGGCGACTACCCGAACGACGACACCTGCTCCGGAGTCGCCCAGGAGCCCTGGCAGTTCACCGGGATATTCGCCCGGTACAAGGGCTGAGGGGGCACATCACCATGACGAACGACACCACCGGGACGACTGGCACCGCCGGGACGACCGGCACCACCGGGACGACCGGCACCACCGGGAAGACCGGCACCACCGGGACGGACACCGCCGGGACGGACACCACCCGGCCCGGACACCGCCGACGTCGTCGCGTCGCCCGCGCCACCGCCGCGTTCGCCGTGCTGGCCGGCGCCGTCGCCGCGGCGCTGACCGTACCGGCCGCGCACGGCGCGGACGCCGAGCCGGACCTGGGTCCCAATGTGCAGATCTTCGACCCGTCGATGTCCGCGCAGGAGATCCAGGGCAAGCTCGACTCGGTCTTCGGCGAGCAGGAGAAGAACCAGTTCGGCCAGGCCCGGCACGCCCTGCTGTTCAAGCCCGGCTCGTACGACGTCAAGGCCAACGTCGGCTTCTACACCCAGGTGGCGGGCCTCGGCCTGTCGCCCGACGACACCACCATCAACGGCCAGGTGCACGCCGAGGCCGACTGGTTCGACGGCAACGCGACGCAGAACTTCTGGCGCGACGCCGAGAACCTCGCCGTCAACCCGGACGGCGGCGCGGACCGTTGGGCCGTCTCGCAGGCCGCCCCGTACCGCCGTATGCATCTGAAGGGCGATCTGCAGCTGGACGACGGCGGCTGGTCCAGCGGCGGTCTGCTGGCCGACACCAAGGTCGACGGGCAGGTGAAGTCCGGATCGCAGCAGCAGTGGCTCTCCCGCAACACCGAATGGGGCGGCTGGACCGGCTCCAACTGGAACATGGTGTTCGTCGGCGCGCGGAACGCCCCGGCCGGGGATTTCCCCAATCCGCCGTACACCCGTGTCGACAAGTCACCCGTCACCCGTGAGAAGCCGTTCCTGTACGTCGACGACGACGGCGCGTACAAGGTGTTCGTGCCGGACGTGCGCAAGGACTCGACGGGCACGTCCTGGTCCTCCGGTACGCCGAAGGGCGAGTCGCTCCCGCTGAGCGACTTCTTCATCGCCAAGCCGGATGCCACGGCCGAGGAGATGAACGCGGCGCTCGACGCGGGCAAGCACCTGCTCATCACCCCGGGGGTCTACCACCTCGACGCACCGCTGAAGGTGACCCGTCCCGACACCGTCGTGCTGGGCCTGGGGCTGGCCACGCTGGTTCCCGACAACGGGGTCTCGGCGATGAACGTGGCCGACGTGGACGGTGTCAAGCTCGCGGGCCTGCTCATCGACGCGGGCACCGAGAACTCCGACACGCTGATGGAGGTCGGCCCCAAGGACTCGTCCGCGAACCACGCCGACAACCCCACCTCGCTGCACGATGTGTTCTTCCGGGTCGGCGGCGCGGGCGTGGGCAAGGCGTCCACCAGCCTGGTAGTCAACAGCTCCAACGTGATCGGCGACCACACGTGGATCTGGCGCGCCGACCACGGCGACGGCGTGGGCTGGGACAGCAACACGGCCGACAACGGACTCGTCGTCAACGGCGACGACGTGACCATGTACGGCCTGTTCGTCGAGCACTACCAGAAACACCAGACGACCTGGAACGGCGAGGGCGGCCGCACGTACTTCTACCAGAACGAGATGCCCTACGACCCGCCCGACCAGGACGCCTGGATGAACGGCTCCACCAAGGGATACGCCGCCTACAAGGTGGCCGACTCGGTGAAACGCCATGAGGCATGGGGCCTGGGCAGCTACTGCTTCTTCAACACCAACAAGTCCGTCACCGCCGAGCACGCCTTCGAGGTTCCCCAGAGCCCGGATGTGAAGTTCCACGACATGGTCACCGTCTCGCTCGGTGGCACCGGCACCATCAACCATGTCATCAATGGCACGGGAGGTCCCTCGGACGCCAACAGCAACGTGGCGAACGTGACCGAGTACCCCTGATCCCGTAACACGCTCCACCAGCTCCACCAGTCCGCCTGTGGGGCGCGGGTACGCCGCCCGCGCCCCACAGGCGGCTGAGCGCACGGACCGCATGTCGTCATGTCGTTGTCGGATTCACCCTCGTGAAGGGCGGACACTGATGAGCGTTTCCCGGCGAGCACTGCTGACCACCGCGGCCGGTACCGCGGTGGCGGCCACTTCGATCGCTCCCCCGGCCCAGGCGGCGGAGGAGGCCCCCGGCCATGCCGCCACGCTCCGCACCTTCCGCGAGACGGCGGACTACGCGGTGGCGAAGCTGCGCACGGTCGCACCGGGGGTGAGTGGCTTTCCGGTCGGTACGAAGTTCGAGAAGTGGACGTACTCCCAGAACGGCGACTGGGTCGGCGGGTTCTGGCCCGGCACCCTGTGGATGGCGTGGCTGCACAGCGGCGAGGAACGGTTCCGCACCCTGGCCCTCGCCTCCGCGGAGAAGCTCGCCCCCCGCCAGAACGACACCGGCACCCACGACCTCGGATTCCTCTTCTCCCCCTCGTGGGTCACCGCGTGGCGGCTCACCGGTGAGGACACCTGGCGGGCGGGCGCACTGCGGGCGGCCTCCTCGCTGATCCGGCGGTACAACCCGCGCGGCCGCTTCATCCGGGCCTGGGGAGCGCTGGACGAGCAGGCGAACGCGGGCCGGGTCATCATGGACACGATGATGAACCTCGATCTGCTGGCGTTCGCGAGCAGCCAGAGCGGGGACAGCAAATACCTCGACATCGCCGTGGAGCACGCGAGAACCACCCAGCGGCACTTCCCCCGCCCGGACGGATCCACCCCGCACGTCTACGACTTCGACCCCTCCTCCGGCGCTCCCCTCGGCCCGGCCACCGTGCAGGGCTACAGCCCGGCCTCCTGCTGGTCACGCGGACAGGCATGGGGGATCTACGGATTCACCACCGTCTACCGCCGGACCGGCCACCGGGAATTCCTCACCACCGCGCGGAAGCTCGCCGACTTCGCCCTGGGCGCGCTCACCCCGGACAACGTCCCCGTGTGGGACTACCTCGCGCCACAAGCACCCCACGACATCAAGGACGCCTCCGCGGGCGCGGTCATGGCCTGCGGCCTGCTCGACCTGTCCAGGGTCACCGGCGAACCGCGCTACCACGAGGCGGCGCTGCGGCTGCTCACCGCGCTCTCGCAGACCTGCCTGACCACGAAGTCGACCCGCGCCGAGGCGATCGTGGCGCGCTGCACCCGCAACCGCCCGAGCGAGGACGGCGTCGAGATCTCACTCCCCTACGCCGACTACTACCTGCTCGAAGGCATTCTGCGGGTTCTGCGCCCCGATGACATCGACCGGGCCATCGACCTGTCCACGGTCTGACGCTCACACCTCGCGGCACCCGTCCGGCCGGGACGGCGCGGCGTATCAGCCCTCCCTCGCGGGATCGTTGGAGGGAGAGCCGGTCAGGGCGGCCGCGGTCTGGGGCAGGTGCTGGGTCAGTACCCCGGCCGCGGTGCCGGCGTCGCGAGCCACCGCCGCCTCCCGGGAGGTCAGGGGCACCCGGGAGGTCATTCTCCGCGGTCGGGCAGAACGGCCGGGGGCTTGCTGCACACGCGGCTGGCGGGAATCGCGGTCGGCGCGGTCCTCGGCATCGCGGCGTCGTGGCTGGTGCTGCCGATCCGCACCTCCTCGGCGGTGCGGGCCCGCACCGCCGCCGCGCTGGCCGCCCTGACCGGACTGCTGGAAGCCGACTGGTGCGACCACCGGGCCGTCCGCATGGCCCGAGCCCGCTTCTGCCACCGCGTCGAGCAACTGGGTGTGACCACCGCACCGCTGCGGACCCTGGCCGCGCTGCCCCTCCCCCGCGCGCTGTCCGTGCGGCGACGGCGGAGCGTCGACGCGCTGCGTGCCGTGGCGGCCTTGCGGCACTGCGTCGAACCGGTCGGTGACCTCGCCACCGCCGTCACGTCCGCGCCGGACGCGCTCGCTGGTGACCCGAGCCTGCGCGGGCGGCGCGGTGAGGTGGCGGCGCACACACTCGCCGTACGCCGCGCCATCGGCCGCCGCCCGGCACCGCCCGGTGCCCCCGCCCCGGCTCCACCGGCGAAGGCCCGCCCCACCGGGCCGGAGGCGGCCGTGACCTCGGGGGCTCTTGCCGCGATCGACGCCCAACTCGACGTGCTCACCGAGGTGTTCGGCCGACCGCCGATCCCACCCGCGTCACATCCGGCCGCGGCCACCGCCCGCTCATAACACATACGGCCGACCAGCCGTGGAGCAAACGCCACGGCAACGCA
>NZ_JAAAYH010000150.1:0-18821 GCF_018035285.1 Streptomyces sp. MK37H
GCAGTTTCGTTTGGATCATCGAGCGGACCATAGGAAGATGCCTGCGATGTGGAGTCCGGCCAGGTAGATCGTTGCGGTCTTTCTCGTAACGTGTGGCCAGGCCGCGCCACTGCTTCAGGCGGTTGATGCACCGCTCGACGGTGTTGCGCTGCTTGTACGCCTCGCGGTCGAAGGCGGGTGGTCGGCCGCCTCGGCTGCCTCGCCGTAGTCGGTGGAGGTGTTGGTCCGCCGGAACAGGGATCACCGCGCGAATGCCCCGCCTTCCTAGGTGCCCACGGATAGCACGGCTGGAGTAGGCCTTGTCGGCCAGGACCATGTCGGGCCGTGTGCGGGGCCGCCCATGCGGGCGGGAGACTCGCAGGCGAGCCATCACCTGCGGAAAAGCCGGCGCGTCCCCGGCCTGTCCGGCAGTGAGCACGAAAGCCAAGGGTCGGCAGTTGCCGTCACCGCGAGGTGGATCTTGGTGGTCAGTCCGCCCCGGGACCGGCCGATGGCGTGGTCGGCTGGTTCGCCGGCCGGGGCCCCTTTTTGCGGGCCCCGGCCGCGTGCTGGTGCGCGCGCACGATCGTGGAGTCCACCGCGACCGCCCAGTTCAGGTCCTCGTCGACGTCGGCCTGGGCCATCAGCTCGGTGAACACCCGCTCCCAGGTCCCGTCGACGGCCCACATCCGCAGCCGGTCATCGCCCGCCGCAGCGTCAGCAGGCCCGAGGAGATCTCCTACTACATC
Organism: Streptomyces sp. MK37H; assembly: GCF_018035285.1. Taxonomy (NCBI): domain Bacteria; kingdom Bacillati; phylum Actinomycetota; class Actinomycetes; order Kitasatosporales; family Streptomycetaceae; genus Streptomyces; species Streptomyces sp. MK37H. The sequence continues at coordinate 729 of NZ_JAAAYH010000150.1, forward strand.
GCCTACTGCCCGGCCGGGACCACCCTGGACGAGCTGATCCGCATCGCGGGCAGCCGATGGGCCGTGGAGGAATGCGTCCAGACCGCGAAGCAGGAATGCGGCCTCGACGACTACCAAGTCCGCCGCTACCCCGGCTGGCACCGCCACATGACCCTGGCCATGGCCGCCCACGCCTGCCTCACCATCCTGCGCGCCCGCGAACTCGACGCCGACAAAGCAGAAACGGATCCTCCCAGCTCATCCCCCTCAGCCTCGCCGAGATCCGACGCCTGATCACCCGACTCTCTGACCGCCGTCCCACCCCTGCCGACCACATCCTGCACTGGTCGCGCTGGCGACGACGACGCCAGCACCAAGCCCGCATCAGCCACTACAAACGACGCGGACACAGCCCCTGAAAACTGCCCAGCACTCAGAGCAAGCACCGTTGCAGTACTAGGCGTCGAGGCCCGGAGACGTGTAGGCGTCCGTCCGCCGCCCATGCGGCCGCCACCACCATCAGAGCCGGGACCGCCCACCGATGCACGGATTAGGGTTCGAGAGCCTGGATCAAACCAGACGGCACAGTCCCGCCATTCTCGAACGGCTTGTCCGTGTTCCCACTCTGGCAGACCGTTCTTACCCACGGATTAGGAGACGTGGAACTTCCTGCCGATCAGCGTGGCCACCCGTGCAGCCGTCCACACCTGGTCCTCCGCCCAGCCGTGCGCGGCCGGCCCCTGCTCGAGATACCCGGCGAGCTTCTCCAGACAGCGCGGCGACAGGCGACACCGGCCCCCGCTCGGCCCTCGCGAAAGCAGCGCGTCGGCACCACCTTGCCGCCACAACTGCTGCCACTGGTAAGCCAACTCACACTCACACGCAGCTGCCGGGCCACCTCGGGCGGTTTGACCTGCTGAGCGAACAGCTCCGCCGCCTGTATCCACACCGCTTCCCGGCGCCGCCGTGCTGCAGGCGTCAGCCCGCCCCCATCCGCATATCTCACGCACCACGAACTACCGACAACACGACACCCACATCAGGACGTTCCGCAAACATCACCCTAACGAGCCGAGATCAGTAACTCCCATTCCTTGTCGGTGAACCCATGACGGCGTATCACCCCGCCATGATCCACCGGATGGTGATCTCTGAAGATGGGGACATCCCACCCCTGTGCTGCACACAATCACGGTATGACCGACATCGTCGAAGCCGCCTGGCAGAAGATACTCGCCACCGCCGGCCCGCCCACCCGGCCAGAGGGCATGCCGCTGCCGGCACGCTTCACCGAGATGGTGCGGGCGGCGCATGCCGAGCCGCTGCTGCGTCAGCTCTACCCGTGGACGGGTATGTGGGAGCTGCACTTCAGCAGGTGCACGGATCCCCGGCCCAGCTGGGACATCCCTTACATCGGCATCCTGAGAGACGGCCGGTACTACGTCGAGGGACCACATCGCAGCAGCCCCCGCATCGCCGAAACAGACAGCGCGAAGACTGCCGTAGCGATGGTCATCGAGAGACTGCCGCCGGGCTGTGGCCCGGCCTTCGTCGGCACTGCGGAGGAACTGGCCACGCATGAGAAGGCACGAAAGAGCACGCAGGAGTCATCTCATCGGACTGATCTTTGATGCGGACTTCCCCGGTCTTCACTGCCGGGGGAGCACCCGCGTCCGCGAAGCCGGGGAAGGCGTAGGTCACTGTGTACCTCTGCACCGGAGTGGTGGCGAAGGTCTGCTCCACGCCACCTGGCTGAAGCTGGTTGAGCTCGACGGCCCGGCTGCCCTCGGCGGCGTTCACGAAACCGGGGCCTAGAGGTCGACGCCTCCGGCCACAACGTTCCACGGCCCGATGTCTGTCCATTGGCGTAGGAGGTGAACGACTCCGCTGCGGCTGTGGCCCACTCGAAACCGCCGTTGCCGATAGCGTTCGGGGCGAGCAGGGAGTCGGCGGGCAGCAAGTTGGCGGGCAGGGGCCGCGGGCGCGACGCAGGCGGTGACGCTGTCCGCGTTGCCGTCGCTGCCGTGGTCGGTTTCATTGCCGTACACGGTCGCGGCGTTGGCGACCGCACCGGTGGTGGCCTTGGCCTGAAGGGTCATGGTGGCGGAGGCGCCGACAGCCAGGTCACCCACCGACCAGACGCCGATGGCCGCGTAGCTGCCGTGGGAGGCGGTGGCGGACAGGAAGGTGAGTCCAGCGGGGAGCTGGTCGGTTGCCGTGACACCGGTGGCCTGTTGCGGCCCGGTGTTGCGCACGGTAACGCGGTAGGTCACCATCTCCCCTACGGTCACCGTCGTGGTGTCGGCCGGTTTGGTCACGTTCAGGTCGGCGGCTGGGCAGACCCGCGTGACCGCCTCGTTCGACGTCGCGGTCAGCTGCTCGGGCGCCCCACCCAGCCGGTTCTCGTAGGTGGCGGTGGCGGTGCTGGCGACCTCACCGCCCGCGGCGGTGCCGTTGATGGAGACCTTGAAAGTCCAGCCTTGCTAGGGTGGATCACCGTCACCTGCATCCGATGGAGGACACGTGAAAGCCGCCGACAGCACGGCGCGCCCGGGCCGCCTGGTGTGGATGGACACGGACCTGTGGAAGCGGCGGGTGAAGCAGCGCGCCGAGAACGACGGACTGGCCCGAGCCCGCTCGCGGGTCATCGAGGCACTCCTGGCCGCGTACGCCGAAGGGTCGCTCGACGCGCCCGTGCCGGCTGGCAGCACGTTCGGCACGGTGGAGCGGGGCGGATGCCGCGTCTACCTCGATGAGAGCGTGTGCGAGAGGGCCGAGACCAGGTGGAAGATTCAGGAGCAGGCCCGCCGAGGAGGCGGCCCCGGGTTCGGGCTGCTGTGTGAGGTACTGCTGAGGAAGTACGCCGAGGGGCGCGCCGAGTCGCGGATCACCGCGGCTCCCGCCGGGAACGCAGGGAGCGTGGCGGCATGAGCGAAGCAGCAGCCGACGGGCACAAACCCCTGATCCCGCAGCCCAAGACCACGGCGGAGGACCTACGCGCGGCCGTGGCGCAGATTACGCCGAACCAGGTGGCCGCGTTCGACGCCGAGCGGACGGCCGCGATGGAGGCCGCCCGCAGCCAGGTCGACGCGGCCCCCATGCGCCGGTTCCTGCGGCGGTGGGCGCTCACGGTGGCGATCGAGCGCGTTCCTGCACGGGCTGCGCGTCTGAGCGAGCTGGAGGCCCGAGCAGGGCAGGTGGAGGATCTGGCCGAGGGGCGTGCCATCGCCGCCGAGGTGGCGTCCATCCACGCGGCGGCAGCGGCCGAGGCCGGGATCGACGGGCGGACCGCCGGGTGACCGAGGACGCCTGACTGGGGTGGCGCTGGGAGTACGAACCCGACTACGAGCACGTGGCGAAGGGCCTGTCCGAGCGCGTGGTCGGGGAGGTGGAGCGGCTCGCCGGGCAGCTCGTGGACCTGGCCGAGATGGGCATCGACGTCACGGCCATCGGAGAAGGCCCGAGGCCGGGGGCCGCAGGCGGCGTGCGGCGCCTTTCGGTCCTGGAAGACGGGTTCATGCTGGTCCTGCCACTCCCCCGCCTGCGACTCGTTGCCGTCACCTACGTCTGCCCGCCGTTCGCCGACCTGTAGCCCCTTTCGCGCCCGAACTGCCGGCCGTCGCCGTGCCAACCGTCAGGGCCGAGGTCGGCGGCACGGGTAGCGAGGAAGGCAGCGCCCGCCACGCATACCCGTCACGACGCCGCCATCAGCGACCGATCAGCGCCCAGCTGTCGGTGGTCACGCAATTTCCCAGAATCTGCAGGATCAGCACCACGCAATTCCCCACCCGCGGAGTGGTTTGATCACTGGTTGGCCATTCCGCACGAATCGGGCCGGTTCGCCATAGGCATGCCGGTGCCCGGGTTGAGGGCCTGGGCCTTGGAGCCGTCGCGGTCCCTCGATCCGCGAGCCGAGAGGCCGACGGACGCACCGGATGGCAAGGAGAACGTTCACCGTGGTCGACATCGCCGAGATCTACGTGCACTGGTACGCGGGCCGGTCCAAGAGCCAGGTGTCCGCCGCGCTGGGGGTCGATCGCAAGACGATCAGGAAGTACCTGGCGTCGGCGGAGAAGGCGGGGATCACCCGGGCGGGCCGCCCATGAGCGAGGCGGACTGGGCCAAGCTACTCAAGAGCTGGTTCCCGGAGCTCACGAGCCGGAAGCTGAACCAGGTCAGGTGGGGTGAGATCGAGCCGCACCGCGATTACGTCAAGGAACTGGTGAAGACCACGACGGTCACCACGATCCACCAACGGCTCCGCGACGAGGGAAAGTCGACGGTGTCGCTGACGACGTTCGGCTCGTCTCGACGCAGATCCCGCCTGACGTCACCTGAGCGGTGATCACAGGACTGTCAGGCTGCCAGGTCCGCCATCGCCGGGACACCGGCCTGGCCAGGGCGGGGGGCGCCTGGCTCCCGGCGCTCTGGTCCGCTCTGGTCCCCTCTGGTCCGCTCTGGTCCGCCGGGAGGCAAGCGCACCGGTTGTCGCGGGCACTCGCCGAGGCCCCAGCAGCCGCCGGACGGCGAGCACCGGTGGTTCTCAGTCCAGTACGAAGGTGCCGCCCGCGGTCGTCGCCAGATCAGCCCCGAGGGCGGCTGCCGGCGTCCAGGCCCCGGGGCTGCCGAGGCCGCGGGCCAGCAGTTCGGTGGCGGCGGCGGTGACGTCGGCCGTGTAGTCCATACCGTCGCCGGCACGGAGCCATCCTTCGTGCCGGGTGCCGTCCGCCCACTCGACGACGGCGTGCCCCCAGGAGTGCTTGCGCGGACGGGGTGCGGCCTTGATCCGTACCCGGCCGAGCCGGTTGAGGGCCAGGCGTCGGAGCGCCGGAACGGACAGGAGGCGGCCCAGCAGCGGGAGCAGGGCACGTATCAGCGGAGCGGTCGGTACGAGAGCGGAAGTGGCGGTGACGAACGGTGCTCCGCTCACCGCGTGCGCCGCGACGAGCTCGCCGGACGCGACACCTGCCGACTTCGCCGACTCCTCGTCCGGGAAGGTGAGCTGCTGGGGGTCGGCGCCGAGGCGCGAGGTCACCAGCCGTCCGTTCTCGTACCGCCGCCCGCCGGCGGTGAGCGCGTCCACGACGCTGCCCGCCAAGGCGGCACCGAGCACACCCGCCTCGACGGCCACCGAGGCCGCGGAGTCGACCCGCACCCGGTGCGGGACGGGCCGCCCTTCGCACAGCTTCGCCACCACCGCCTCCGTCGCCAGCACACCGAATCCGGCGCCGGTGACCAGGGTGCTGCCCGTCCGCACCGCTTCGTCGTGCAGGGCGAGCAGCCCCTCCACGGCGACCACGTCGTTGGCCTGGTCGACGTAGTGGCCGCCGGGCATGCAGGCACGAGCGATCACCGGTGCCGTGGCGGCGAAGGCGCCCATCGTGTTCACCACCACCCGCGGGCGCTCCCGGACGATCTCGTCCGCGATCCGCTCGGCCGAGTCGGCGACGACCACCTTCACGTCCCCGGGCAGACCGGCTTCGGCCCCGGCGGCGACCATCCGCTCCCGGCTGCGCCCTACCGGCACGACCGTCAGCCCTCGCGCGGCCAGTCGCGCGGTCACGCCCCGGCCCACACGGCCGGTCGCCCCGACTATCCATACCTCGTCGTTCGTCCTGCTCTCGCCTGTCGTCCCGCCGGTCTCGCTGGTCTCGGTCATGCGAACGTCACCCCTGCCTGCCCCGGGCCGCACCGGGGACGGGCGCCCCCAGTGATGACACACTGTGTCGTAAGTGCAGGCTAGCACTGACGACACAGTGGGACATCACCTGTTACAGTCAACCTATGGCGAGGTGGGATCCGGGTGCCGAGCAGCGCCTGAAGCGGGCGGCTCTGGAGCTGTACCTGGAGCGCGGCTACGACAACGTGACGGTGACCCACATCGCCGAGCGAGCCGGACTCACCCGGCGCTCCTACTTCCGCTACTTCCCGGACAAGCGCGAGGTCCTCTTCGCCGGCTCGGAGCGCCTGCCCCCGGCACTGGCGGAAGCTGTCCTGACGGCGAACCCGGATGCGGCTCCGCTCACTGCCGCCCTCGACGCGCTGGCGCGAGTCGGTGCCCAGCTCGTCGAGCACGTGGACGGCGCGGCGGAGCGCCGGGCGGTGATCGACGCCAGCCCGGAGCTGCAGGAGCGCGAACGGACCAAGGCGGCCGCGATCACCGAGGCGATCCGCGACGCCCTGATACAGCGCCAGGTGAGCACCGGGACAGCCGAACTGGTCGCACAGCTCGCCACGGTGGCGTTCCACAACGCCTTCCGGCGCTGGATCGAGGCCGACGAACATGCGAGCTTCGGCAGTTGCCTGGACGCGGTGACCGGCGAACTGCGAGCCGCCCTCGCCGCGACGTGAGCGGGGCGCCTGGCCGGCGCCATGACCGATCGTCTCAATGCGGGACCGACGTCTCCGCCTGTCCAACTCCTTGATCACTGCCGCTGAGCGCCGGTGAAAGCACCAGACTGGACAACCGGTACGCACAGTGGCCAACTGGCGTGCCCAGTCACAGAATACGGTTGATAGCAGACCCGGAAGCGGACCTCCTCCAGCTGGCCGGCGCGGCGAGCGCCACGAGCGCCTGGCGTGGAACTCGAGGGGCGGACCGGATCCCGTGCGGGCCTTGACGGTCCGCGGCTCAGTCAGCGGCGGATGGACAGGCGCCGGCGAGCCCATCTACCCCGCCGCCCCGACCTGGTGCACCGGCCGTCCATCCATGCCCCGCTACCGGAAGCCACCGGTGTCGGTGGCGGAACTGGCCGCGGCCGCCGGACGGGAAGCCTTCAAGGAGGTGACTTGGCGGGAAGGCTCCCGCGGCCGAATGACCTCGCACTTCCTCGGGATGCTTGTCCGGCCGGCCGGGGTGCGTCCGCGCCGATTGGCCCAGGCAGCCGCGGTGACCGAGCACGGCCAGCGGGACGGAGTCCTGCCCCCAGTGCGACTGCTGGCCGAATGGCCCGACGACGAGGACCAACCGACCCGCTTCCGGCTGTCCGACCTGCCTGAGGACACCCCGATCGCCGACCTGGTCCACCTGGCGAAGATCCGCCGGCGCATCGAGCACGACTATCGCGAACTCAAGCACGGCCTGGGCCTGGACCACTTCGAAAGCCGCTCCTGGACCGGCTGGCACCACCACGCCACCCTGGTCACCGCTGCCCGTGCCTTCCTCACCGAGCAGCAGCTGGCCCCAAAAGCCGACACACCGGACTCACCCTCTACCAGATCCTCGACGCCCTCCAGGACCTGCTGAACTGCTGGACCGGAATCTGCACCACCTGCCGCCGGCCTCTGCCCATACCCCGCATCACACACCACACCGCAAGATCCGCAAGGACCTAACGGAGTCCTCGTGCGTAGCCGTCGGCGGCGCCGGTGGCCACGCCCTCGAACAGGCACAGCACCGGCCGGATCCCCGCCTCGTGGTCCAGGGCGCTGACGAAGTGCATTCCCGAGGTGCCCGGATTGGCGAAGCACACCTCGACACCGGTGGCCGCGAGCGTCTCCACAGCGCTGCGGGCCCCGTTCATGGCACGGCCCTCGGCGTGGGCCGCAGGGTGCGTCAGCGTGATCGTCTCGGTCATCGTACGGCCCCGGCCGGGGAGTTGGCGGAGGTGAGGCGGGCCTCGGCGATCTGCCGGGCGGCCCGCTGAGGGGTGACGCCGGTGGCACGGGCCAGGTCGAGAACGTGAGTGACGGTGGTGCCGATGCTCTCCACGCGCTGCAGGGCGCTCTCGTGGCTGTAGTTCTCCGATTCCCGGCTGAGTGCGTAGACGATCCCGCCGGCACTGGCGACGTAGTCGGGGACCCACACGACGCCGTGCCGGGCGAGGGCGCCGGCGACCGACTCCTCGGTGAGCTGGTTGTTGGCCGGACCGACGACCAGCGGCGCGCTCAGCAGCGGCACGCTCGTCTCGCTCAGGATGCCGCCGACGGCCGCCGGAACGAAGATGTCGGCGGACGTGGACAGCGCCGCATCCAGCTCGACCCATCCATAACCGCTCGCCAGGGCGAGGTCCTTGCGTGAGGTGTCCACGTCCGAGACGACGACGTGCGCCCCTCCGGAGGCCAGGCCCGCCGCGATACCGCTGCCGACCGACCCGAAACCGCTGATGACCACCGTGCGCCCGGCACAGGAGGCATCGCCGAACACATGCCGTGCACCGGCGTGCAGGGCGGCCAGCACACCCGTGGCCGTCGGACCACCCGAGTTCCCGGTCCCGCCGTGCTCCTCGGGGGCACAGTACGCGTACGGCGAGAACCGCTTGAGGACGACCATGTCATCGGGTCCGGTGCCGATGTCGGGACCGGTCCGGTAGGAACCCTCCAGTGACGCGATCAGCCCGCCGAGGTCCTCCAGCGCGGCCTCGCGCAGCTCCTCGGTGAGTTCGGTGTCCCTGCCCAGGGCGATCACGCTCTTGCCGCCCCCGGTGGTCCAGGCCGCCACCGCGGCCTTGTAGGTCATGGCCTCCGACAGGCGCAACGCGTCGGTCAGCCCCTCCTGCCACGTGTCGTAGCGGCGCAGCCGGCACCCGCCGACTGCGGGTCCCAGTGCCCGGGAGTGAACGGCGACGATGACCGGCAGCCCGGAGCGCCTACCCCGCCGGACGACTACTTCCTCATGTGCAAATGCTTGGCCCATGCACCAGAAGTTAGAGTGATGAGCGGACCGATGAGGGCTGCGCCGAATGAGATTCGGCGAATGAGGCGTGGAGGCAGTCACGGACGAAGTAGCCGCCCCGACTCCGAACTAGCCGCCTACCTGACCCGCTGGGCACTGTACGACGAGGCCGAGGTCGCCGCGGCCCTCAACTCCGTGCGGGCACCGGGCATGGGTGTGTACGTACTGGGTTACTACCACGGCTGGCGGATCCTGCGCTCCTGGCTGGATGCGCCCGACCGCCACCAGCGCGTCCGCCGCCTGCTCACCGAGCAGCTGCTCCCAGCCGACTTGGAAGCACAGAGACCGCGTAGCGCCGCAACCGGCGCTGGGGATCAGCGGGCCAGCATATGACTGGAGCTCCGTTCGACTGCCTGACCGCTCGCGGGGACGAGCTGTTCGAGCTGGTGGACGCGTTGCTATGTGCGGACGGGCCGGTGACGGCGCCGGTGGACTTGACGCTGGTGGCCGAGCACCGGCGCGGGCATGGCGCGATGTACGACGCGTTGAACTGCGGAAACGTCGATGTGCCGCGGCTGCGGCAGGTGCTGGCCGGGCTGCCGCAGCCCCAGACCGCTGACGGGCGCCTGGTGCTGGCGGTGGACATCAGCCACTGGCTCCGCCCGGACGCGCCGACCAGCGCGGACCGTCTGTTCTGCCACGTCTATGGCCGCAGCGGCCGGTCCTCGGACCAGTTCGTGCCCGGCTGGCCGTACTCGTTCGTCGCCGTGTTGGAGACGGGCCGCACGTCCTGGTGCCTGCTCCTGGACGCTGTGCGTCTGGGCCCCGCCGACGATGTCGCCGAGGTCACCGCCGCCCAGGTCCGCCGTGTGGTCGAGGACCTCATCGCCATGGGCCGCTGGAAGGCGGGCGACCGCGACATCCTGATTGTCTTCGACGCCGGCTACGACGCTCCGCGCATGGCCTATCTGCTGGAAGGGCTGCCGGTGGAGGTCCTCGGGCGGATGCGCACGGACCGTGTGATGCGCAAGCCGGTCCCGGTGCCGTGGATCTCACCGCCCCAGGGTGGACGTCCGCCGAAGCATGGCAAGGAGTTCCGCTTCGGGCACAGCAACACCAGTGGTGGCCGCGAGAGAGATGGACGCCCTGCAAGGATGGTCCCCATGTCGCCTTCGGCTATACGGCTCGCGCGGTACACCAAGACGGAGCGTGATGAGGTCAGCGGCGGTGCGGTTGATCCCAGCGGGGTGGCTGAGACCGGCCTGACATGGCTCGACAAAGAGGTGCATTTCGGTGTCAGACGGCAGGGCCGTCTGGTGGCGCACGCCGGATTGGTTCGAGTGCCGCTCTCAGTTGGTGCTGCCCGTCTGCAGGTTGCTGGCCTTGGCGGGGTGGTCGTGGCTCCTGATTTGAGAGGGCAGGGGTTGGCACGCCTGGTGGTGACGGCGGCTATGGAGCACGCCCGCAGCCTTGGCATCCAATTCGGACTGTTGTTTTGTTGGCCTGATCTGATTCCGCTGTATGAGCGGTTGGGATGGCGGGTTCTGGGCGATGACCTCCAAGTCGAGCAACCCGATGGGCCGGTCACCATGCCACTCCGGGCTATGTGGACATCGCTGGTCGAGGGTGCGGAATTTCCGGGCGGACAAGCCCGCCTCCTCTCGCTGCCCATGTGATGCCTCCTGTACTGCGAAGCGCGCTCACCCTCGCATGCCAAGCGAGGGAGGAAGTATTCCTTGTTCCCGGCGCTTCGCGACGCGACCAACCTGACTGAATTGAACGGAGAAATCGCGTATGGCAGAGATCGTGTTGATGTCGGATCCAAGAGTTGCTGCCATTCCGGTAAGAGAGTGCGGTGAGCCCTTGGTGGACTGCCGGGGAGCGCTGCGTGTCGACGAACGGCGCTCTGATGCAGTGGGCAGTTGGGCGCGTTTGCGATCCAGTGTGGCGGAACGACTCGTACGAGCACAGGAGCTGCTGCCTGACGGCTGGCAGTGGCTCCTTGTGGAGGGGCATCGCCCGCCGGTCCTGCAGCAAAGCATCTTCGATGGCTACCTCGCTTCGCTGCGGCGGCTGCATCCAGGCGCGACGGAGGCTGAGCTCACAACGGCAGCCACACGCTGGGTCGCGCCGCTGGCGACGGCAGGTCATGTGGCTGGCGCGGCCATCGATCTCACGGTGTGTACCGAGGACGGGGCCGAGGTCGACATGGGTTGCCCAGAGGCGGCCACACCGGAAGAGAGCGACGGAGCCTGCTATACCGACGCGCCTGGACTCCCCGAGCAGGCTCGACGAAACCGGGCACTGATGGGTGAGGCCCTGAAGACGGTGGGCATGGTCAACTATCCGACCGAATGGTGGCACTGGTCCTATGGAGACCGGTACTGGGCGCTCACCGCACGGGCTAGCAATGCGATCTACGGGCCGTGGGAACGCGGCTGAGCCAGCTGGAACCGTTGGGGACCGAACCCCTTCTGCTCGCAAATCCGAGCAGAACGGCCTTGTTGGTTACCGATGTCCTTTCGTCCAGCTGTGTGTGCGTGATCCTTTCCGGGTCAGACGCCTCGCCATGAGGGTAATGAGGGACCAGTTCAGGTGTGCCTCCGAATGCTGCGGGAGGCGCTCGTAGTCTCGCGCGTTGCGACGGGCGTTCATGATCCATCCCAGTGTGCGTTCGACGCGCCAACGACGCCGGAGGACGACGAACCCCTTAGCGCCCTTGGGGCGGGAGACCGTTTTGAGGGTGATGCGGAGGAAGTTCTCGGCCCAGTCGACGAGCTTGCCGGCATAGGCGGAGTCGGCCCACACCTGGGTGACCTGCGGGTGTGTGAGGCGAAGGCGCCAGAGCAGTTCGCGTGCTGCGTCCCGTTCCTGCATGTCGGCGGGCGTCACCATGATCATCACCGGGAATCCCAACCGCCCCGACATCCCGCAGGTGCGGGATCCCCCGGGTGACCTGCCACTTTGTCAGGCGGGTGGCGGCGCCCAGCTGGCGGGTGTGCAGCCCGGCGGCGGCGCCGCAGCGTGCGCAGGGGACGGCCGCGTGCTTGGCGAAGCAGGCCCGGCAGATCCGCTTGCCGTCCAGGAGTTTCGACAGCGCCTTCGCTCCGTGGCAGCGCGGGCAGGCCGGCTTGAGAACTGCGGTGGCGCCGGCAGCGACGAGTTCGCCGATGAAACGCAGCACGGCCGGAGTGGGGGCCTCGTGCCCGGCGCCGGTCAGCAGCTCAGGATGTTCGATCACGGCCCAGACCAGTCGGCACTGCCCGGCCGGACGCTTCGTGGACCGCTCAAGAGCGGTCCGGACAGTGTCCGCATTGAGTGCGGGATCGAGACCGGTGATCAACTGGGTAAGTTCCTGGAGCGGATCGCCGGCGGTCTCTGGACACTTGGCGCATCGGGGCTGACCTTGGCGGTCGCGGCTGACGACTCGCCGCTGGTGGTGGCAGCCCGCGCAGACGGCGGGTTTGTCGAAGCAGGGCGAGCATCCCCACCGTCCGCCCGAGCGGCTGCCGACGTAGGGGCGCGGGCGTCCGCACTCGCCGCAGCGGGGCAGGGCGGTGTCCTGGGCGCCCGCTTCGTGCAGGGCCATCAGCAGCTTGGCGACGCGGAACGGCGCGGGTGGCTTGCCGGTCCGCAGCAGCGACGGGTTGTCGTGCAGGGCCTGGGCGAGATTGCGGCGGACGGCTCGTGTGCGTACGAGCGTGCAGACGATGCCGCGGATGCGGTCGGGCGTCCAGGTGTTTCTCGACGTTGCCGACCAGACGCACGATCAAGCCGACCGGATCGGCGAGAGCTTCCTCGGCGACCGCAGGTGCGGTCACCGCTCAACTCCGGTGATCCCAGCCCGCCTTGGCCTCAGTTCGCCGACACCTTCAGAAGTGGTGGCCCCACCTGCGGCGGCCTTCTTCGGCTTCTTCGCCGTCCCGGCCTTGGCGATCGGCTCGATCAGGTCGTCCATCGTGCAGTTCAGGATGTCGAGGAGTGCCATGAGGATCTTCAGGCTGAGTCCATCCGGTCGCTCGACGACGAGCCGGTAGACCTGGCTCGACGACAGTGAGATGCCGCGTTCCTTCAGCGCCGGGAGGAGGTCCGTGGTGGAGAACATCCCGCGGTCCGCCATGACCTTGCGCAGGTGCCAGTCGTAGTCGAGCTTGGCGGCCATCATCGGGTCCTTCCTCGTCAGACTCCAGCGAACGCTGGGCCCAGGGCCTTGCTCAGGGCAGTGTGCTCGGTCATAGGTCGGACGGTGTCGTGGTGGCTGCGACCACGGGCGAACTCCGCTCTCTCCAACTCCGAACACTACGGCTGATCGAACTCGCGTGCACCGAACGTCCTGCCGGGAAGAGTGTGATCGCCTCCACTGGTTCGAACAACACCGCGCAGGCCTGCGCTATGACCGAGCGGGCGGTCGAGCTGGGCGCGGACGCGGTGCTCTCGGTGGCGCCGTACTACAACCGGCCCAATCGCCGTGGTCTGATCCGGCACTACGCACAGATCGCCAAGGCGGCGGGAAAGCCCGTCATGGTGTACAACGTCCCGGCCCGCACCGGCATCGACATGCCCAACGACCTGCTCGGCGAACTGGCTCAGATCGAACACATCGACTACGTCAAGCAGGCCAACAACGCCAATCTCGCCCCTCTCGACGGCCTGGGACTTTACGCGGGCAATGACGACATCTTCGCCCGTACCCTCGAACTCGGGGGCTGCGGCGGCGTTCTCGTCGCCAGCCAGGTCGCCGGACCGCTGATGCGACGCATGGCCGACGAACCCGACCGTCGCGCGGAGATCGACGCCCGGCTGCGGCCGCTGTACCGGGCGCTCTCGGTGACGACCAACCCGATTCCCATCAAGGCGGCACTCAATCTGCCCGGCCATCGCGTCGGCGGGCTACGGCTTTCCCTGGCCGAGGCAGATGAGGCGGAGACCGAGGTCATCCGGACCGCGCTGATCGAGTGCGGCCTGTCGCGCTGAGAACCGCTCGCGATAGTGGAAAGGATTGCCGCATGGCCCGGCACGTCTCGCTCGCCGCGGTGAACTTCGCGGTGCGTCCCATCGAGGACTTCTCCGGGTTCGTCAGCCACGTGAAAGATCTGCTGACGGCCTGCGAAGGGGCCGATCTGGTGGTGTTCCCCGAGCTGTGCACCGTCGAGCTGCTCACCACGTTGCCCCACTGGCAGCGTCTGCCGGCCACGGAACTCGGGCTGATCGCGAAGTTCTCCGACGACTACGTGGAGCTGTTCACCCGGCTGGCGGCCGAGCGGGGCCAGTACATCGCGGGCGGCTCCCACCTCATCCCGCACGGTTCCGCGTACCTCAACACGGCGTACCTGTTCACACCGGACGGGAAGGTGATCCGCCATGCCAAGACCCACATCTTCCCCGCCAAGGCGACATGGTCCACCGCTGAGGGCGACAGCATGGAGGCGATCGACCTTCCGTTCGCGCGGGTCGGCTTCAACATCTGCTACGAGGTGGAAATCCCCGAATGCGCCACGACCCTGGCCCACCAGGGCGCGGAGATCATTCTCAGCCCGTCGTACACATTCACCGAACACGGCTTCTGGCGGGTCCGGCACAGCGCGCACGCCCGCGCCATCGAGAATCAGGTGTATCTCGTACACGCCTGCACCGGCGGCAGTCCGGGCGCACCGCTGCCCCACCGCTGCCCCACGGCTGGGCCAGGAGCTCGGTCCTCAGCCCCTGTGACGCCGTCTTCCCGGCGAACGGTGTTGTCGCCGAGGCCACCGCCAACACCGAGTCCGCGGCCCGAGCCGTGGTCGACCTCGACCTGCTCACCGCCAACCGCGAGACTGGCGCCGCCCCTGCCTTTCGCGACCGGCGCCGCCGCGCTGACCGCTACCACAGCTGGCCGTCGCCGAGACCCCGCTGACCTGCCCCGCCGCTGCCGTCCGGGAGGACAGGCGCCGACGCCCGTCGGTCTTGCCCTGGTCTCGGCAGGCGGCCGATGCCTGGTGAACGGCGAGCCCGGTGAGATTGAGCATCGGCGGATGGTGGCCGAGCAACAGGCCGATGAGCAAGGCGGCTCCGTCGTGGTGGATGTCCACCGCCCGCAACGCGGGAATGATCCACTCGAGCCAACGCTTGGACGGCAGGACACCCTACGGTCCGGTAGCCAGACGCACCCCCAGCCCGACCAAGACCGCCCCGGAGACCTGTTCCATCCGGCGCCGAACGGACTGCCGCTGAAGCACTCCTCCGACACGTCCGGCCAGCCAGACCAGCGGCAGGTACCAGATCAAGTCGACCACGGCCCAGATCACCGAGAAGGCGAGAAGCGTCGGGAGAACAGGGGCTCCATGCGGCACGAACTGCGGCAGGAAGGACACAGCGAACACGCCGGCCTTCGGATTGGCGAAGTTGGTGGCAAGGCCCTGCCAGTACGCCCGCCGGAGCGACACCGCGGCTGTTCCCGCTGGTCCCTGATCCGGCTGTCCGGCTCGCCTCGCCTGCCACAAGGCACGCGCTCCCATCCACACCAGCACCGCGGCGCCGGCGATCCGGATGACGTCGTAGGCGACCTGCGAGGCCAGCAGGAGGGCGGAGAGACCGAAGGCCGCGGCCAGGCCCCACAGCAGCACCCCGCACTCGTTACCCATGACCGTGGCCATGCCGGTCCTGCGGCCGTTCACCACCGCTCGGCGCAGGATCACGACCGTGCTCGGCCCCGGGACCATGGCGATCAGGAAGGCGGCACCGACGAACGCAACGACGGAAGTCATCATCGGGGCAGCATCGCCCAGTGTGCTGACGCGTCACAAGGCTCTTGCCGACCCAGCTGCGGACGTCTTTCCGCAGATCGTCCGTCGAGGTGACGGCCACGGCCGGGTTCACGCCGCGGAGAAGCGGGCCCTGGCGGACTTCCTCGACACCACGCCCGCGGCGCTGCTGACCGACCCGTTGATCACCATCGTGCGCGACCACGCCGGATGCCGCGCCGGAGCACGCCCCGGCCGTACCACGGAGATCGCCAACACGCTCGATTCCCTTGCCGCTCAGCCGCTGAGGCGCGCGCACGCGGCGGGCACGCGGCGGGCCGGTGCGCTCCGTGGTCACCCGGGAGGACCTGCGGCCCCCTCATGTGCCAGACCGCCCACGCTGTCGACATTCACGCCGACGACCAGGAGACGCGCCTCGCGTCCGCCCCCGCCACCTGGGCTGCAGGGGCTCCTGCCCCTGAGCAGTCGGCGCCGCGGCCGGGAGGGGCAGTGGCCTGGCGATGCGCCACCCGGGCGGGCCCGCAGCCCGGGCCACGAGGACGGCCTGCCGTGCGCCACCGCCTGCCCACGCCCGGTCCCGGGCGTGGGCAGGCGGGATTCACCTGTGTGGATAGGCGACTCCCAGCTTGCCAGCGGTCTGCTCCAAGCCCCCCCGGACCCGTCCGCCCGGCCTGATGGGCATCGGCCAGGCGGGCGACCCACTGGGCGGCGGTGGCGAAGGCGACCCGGTGGCCGGCCCGGCTGGCAGGCCCGGATGCCGACCCCGGTGGCGAGGCGGGTCCTGCCGGTGCCGGAGCCCCCGGGAAGATCACGTTCTCTTTGCCGACGACGGAGTCCAGCGTTCCCAGGTGGACGATGACCTCGCGTCTGACGGACCGCTGGTGGTCGAAGCCGAAGTCCTCCAACGCCTTGCGGGAGAGAAAACGGGCAGCCGACAGGCCGGACGCATCCCGGACGCATCCCCCGGCGCCGTGGCGTTCAGCCCGACAGGCCGGAGACGCGTCCCTCGGCGCCGTGGCGTTCTGGACACGAGGGTGACTCCGTCCCGTGGGGACGTACCTGACGAGTTGACGCCTTGACGTCACCACGGCCCCGAAAAGGCTGCCCCAGCCGCGTCCTGTGATCGTCTACCGCGGATCAGTGCCGGAAGGCGTCCTTGATCTTCGAACCGGACTGCTTGGCGTTGCCCTTCACCTTGCCGCCACGCCCTTCCGCCTGCATGCGGCGGTTACCGGTGACCCGGCCGAGCGCCTTTTTGGCGCTGCCTCGCACCGCTTCGGCCGTGTGGGCCATCTTCTTCCCGACATTCATGAGTCACTGCCTTCCTATCGATGGGCGGTGCGGTGCCCGAATAGACGCGGTCGGCCATGGCGCCGAGTGCCGCGGGCGGACTCGTCGTCCGCGGGCTCGTGTCTTCCAGCCACCTCATCGCGATCCCGGTCGACCGGCGCGGCCTCCCGGCGGTGCCGTGTGAGCCCTTGGCGCGCGGCGTGCCTGCGGCGCACGGCGGCCATCATCAGGCTCAGCCCGAGCAGGGCAGCGGCCCCGATCACGATCCCGGAGAGAAACACCGTTCCGGTGTAGCCGCCGCCGTTGAAACCGAACAGAGAGAAGCCATCGGTGAGCACGTGCCCACCGTCGAGGTTGCTCAGCACGCCTACCACGCCGATAACAGCCGCCGCGGCCAGGATGATGAGCCCTATGAACAGCATGTCGCTCTCCATGCTTTGAGAACATATGCGTCAAATGAAAGGGTGCGGTCCACGCCCGTCTCGCCGTCGTCGGCGGTTCGACCTCGCAAGGTCCGTCTGACCTCCGTCGCCCCGCCGCCGGCCCGCGCCGCCACATCGGCCACGAACCCGTCCAGGACCGCCGGAAGGTCACCGTGGTGCCGGCGCAGGTTCTGCAGCGCCAGTGCCTGCGAGACGTGCCCCGGCAGTACCGGGGCGTCGGAGGCCGCGCCGAACGATGAGCCGAGCGCCACCGCGTACGCGCCCGGCCGGTCGACGGCGGCACACAGCCGGTCGAAGATACGCTCCCCTCCGTACGCGGGGTCGTCCGGCCAGGCAGCGGCACAGGACGGCACCCCCGTGCCGCGGATGCCCCCCGCCAGCTCCCACGCCTGCCCGGCGCTCAGTGCGCCGCACGCGCGATCCACGCAGACGAGACTGCTCCGCAACGCATGGGCGATCCCGTTCACGCCGGCTTCAGCGTGAACGGTACCCCTGGCCGTGAGGAGTGCCGCCGCCAGAGGGACGGGTACGGCCGACGCGAGTGTGACCGGGCGCCACGGTTTACTGGTCACAAGCACCTTTTACCCGCAATCGGGGTGTACCTCACATAACCGGCGATTATGGTGTGTAACCACCTCACCGCCGGCAGACAGTCCGCGGTGACGAAGGCGACGGCGATAGGCGCACCGGCGCCGGAGACCGTGTGGGGCCACCATCACAGCGCCCCGTGCGGCGGCGAGCCGGGCACGGACCAAGGCCTGGGCATCCGGTGTCCACTCCCCCTCGGCCAGCGGCAGCATCGTCATGCCGGACAGCAAAACCCCACAACCATGACCCTCATCGAAACCGTCATGGATCCGACACCAGGCCGCGAGCGCCGCCGGGAACGCCACTCCAATGGCCACCTCCCCCGCCGCGATGCCGGCCTCACCAGCCACAGAGCGCAGCAAACCGGCCGAAGCAGCAGCCTGCTCACCCAGCCACGTCCCGATCCGCCCCCAGGCCGCGACCACCCCGCCGCGAACCG
>NZ_JAAAYH010000151.1:0-18561 GCF_018035285.1 Streptomyces sp. MK37H
AGCAGGCCGTAGCCGAGTCCATCGCCGGGGACGGCCCGCAGCTGTTCCTTGATCTGCTTCACGGCCCGGCCCGTGGCAGGACCGCCGAGGCGGATCTCCGCGAGGTCGAGGGCCCCGGTGTCGAGCCGTACGGGGTGGCTGTGGGCGAACGGGCCCACGGTGCGGGAGAGATCGGCGCCGCTCCCCAGGGCGCCACGTCCGTGGTCCGGCACCGCCACGTCCATGAGGAAGCCACCGGTCCGGTCCTGGCCGTCGCGCCAGGCGGCGAGGGCCGCGGTCAGCCCGGTCAGCAGGACGGTCTCGGCGCCGGTGTGGAACGCGTCCGGCAGGGCGGTCAGCACCGCCGCCGTGGTGTCGGCCGGGATGCGTACGGAGGCGCGCCGCACCGGGGCCTTCGCGTCGCGGGCCGGGTCGGTCGGCCGGGTAGTGAGCAACGAGTCGCCGGCGGCGAGGAGTTCGGCCCAGGCGGGCAGCTCCGCACGCCGTTGCGCGCTGTCGGCCTGCGTGGTCAGGGCCTGCGTCCAGTGGCGGAACGACGTCGGAACCGACGCGATCTCCCGCCCCGCGATCGCGGCGGCCACGTCCTTCAAGAGGATCCGCCAGGACACCGCGTCGACCACCAGCCGGTCCGCGACGACGAGCAGCCGCCCCGGCGCGTCCGGCCCGCTGTCGCACCACACGGCCTGGGCCATCACCCCGGCCGGCCGGTCCAGCCGCCGTCCGGCCTCGGCCGACTCGGCGGTGAGCAGCCGCTGGACGCGATCGGCGTCCATGCCTGCCGTCGCCACCCGCCGCGTCCACGGGCGGACGGACACCGAGCCCGCCGGGGGTACGGTCAGCCGCCGCTCCGGCGTGGTCTCCAACCGGGCTCGCAGCATGTCGTGGCGATCGACGACGGCCTGCAGCGCACGGACGATGTCGCCCAGGTCGAGCCCGGCCGGGAGGTCCAGCACGGCCGACCGGAAACCCACGGTCCTCTCGGGTCTCGAGGGTCCCTGAAGTCCCTCGTGGTCCAGCAGTTCGTGCATGGCCGGGGAGAGCGGCAGGTGTCCGGCGCCGCGTGCCCGGTCACCTGTCGTGGCGCTCTCATCCAGCGGCTCAGCGACATCGGCGAGGCGGGCCGGGGTGGCGAGCTCGAACACCTGGTACGGGGCGATCACCAGCCCGGCGCGCCGGGCCACCGACACCAGCAGCATGGTCAGAATCGAATCGCCGCCGAGTTCGAAGAAGGATGCCTCCGCGCTGACCCGTTCCAGGCCGAGGATCTCGCCATAGAGCCTGCAGAGCAGCTCTTCGGCGGGCGTCCGCGGACCACGGCCCTCGGCGGCGTCGGTGAAGTCGGGTGCGGGGAGGGCGGCGCGGTCCAGCTTGCCGTTGACGGTGACCGGAGGGGCATCCAGGGCGACGACCGCGGTGGGCACCATGTACTCCGGCAACCGCCCGGCCACGTATTCCCGCAGCCCGGCGGTGTCCACGTGGTCCCGTTCGGGGACGACGTAGGCGACGAGCCGCCGGTCCCCGGGACGGTCCTCCCGTACGACCACGACGACGTGGCCGACACTCCGATGCCCGGCGAGAACGGCCTCGATCTCACCCGGCTCCACCCGGAAGCCACGCACCTTCACCTGCTCATCGGCCCGGCCGCCGAAGACCAGCTCACCGTCGGCAGTCCGCCGGGCGAGGTCGCCCGTGCGATACATCCGCCCGTCCGTGAACGGGCAGGCCACGAACCGTTCCGCCGTCAGCCCCGGGCGGCCGAGATAGCCACGCGCGAGCCCCGGCCCCGCGACGTACAACTCGCCCAGCACACCCTCGGGGACCGGCCGCAGCCGCTCATCCAGCACGAAGACGCGCGTGTTGGCGATCGGCCCACCGATCGGCACCGGCCCGGACGGCGTCAGCGGCGCGCTCATCGTCGCGCATACGGTGACCTCGGTCGGGCCGTACGCATTGATCATCCGCCGTCCAGGGGCCCACCGCTCCACCAGTCCTGGCGGGCACACTTCACCCGCCACCACCAGCGTCCGCAGACTCTCCGGCAGCTCCTCCACCGTGGCCAGCACCGACGGCGGCACGGTCGCATGCGTGACGCCGTACTCGGCCACCGTCTCGCTCAACGACCCCTGCGGCGGCAACCTGTCCGCGTCAGCCATCACCAACGCGGCACCCGAGAGCAACGCCATGCAGATCTCGGATACCGCGGCGTCGAAGCTCAACGACGCCAGTTGGAGCACCCGCGCATCGGCGTCCACCGCGAACCGGTCGATCTGCGCGGCCGCCAGGTTGCCGATGCCGCGATGGGTCACGAGCACGCCCTTGGGACGGCCCGTCGAGCCCGAGGTATAGATCACATACGCCACATCATCGGCATCCACGGCCACCGCGGGCGCCGATTCACCCTCCGCGGCCGGATCCCAGACCAGGCACTCTACCCCGGCCGGAACCAACGCCCGCGTCTCCTCCGAGCACACCGCCAGCACCGGCCCGGCGTCCTCGACCATCCATCCGATCCGCTCGGCCGGATACGCCGGGTCGACCGGAACGAACCCCGCCCCGGCCTTCACCACCCCCAGCCACACCGCCACCAGCTCGGCGGACCGGCCCAGCACCACCGCCACGAGGTCACCGTGCCCGACCCGGTGCGCGGCCAGCGCCCCGGCAACTCGGTCCGCCCGAGCCCCCAGCTCCGCGTACGACCACTCCAGACCGTCCGCGCCGATCACCGCCACCGCGTCCGGCGACTCGGTCACCTGGGCGTCGAACAACTCGCCCAGCGGTCGCCAGGATTCGGTCGTGCCATGCATGGATGTCTCCCTCTGCCGCGGTACGCGATGGCGGTGGTCGGAGCTACGTGTGCTCAGCCGTGGCCGGGCGGCGGGCCACCGGGCATCGCCCGCGTTCCCGGACGAGGTCCCGGTCCCGGAAAGGGCGCAGGACCCGGCCCCGGCCCCGGGAACGGACCAGCCCCCGGACCCGCCGGATACGGCCCACGAGGAGGCCCGACCGGCGCATGACCATGGGGCCCCGGCCCATGCCCATTGCCCACCGGCCCGTGACCATGAGGCGGCACCGGCCCACGCCCATTGGGCGGCGCCTCATGACCATCCGGCCCCCCACGCCCCGCGAACTGCGTGCGGTGCAGCTCCGCGTAAAGCCCACCCAGGGCAAGGAGCTCCTCATGGGTGCCGCTCTCCCGCACCCGGCCGCCGTCGATCACGAGGATCTGGTCGGCGTCGCGGATCGTGGACAGCCGGTGGGCGATCACCAGCGAGGTGCGCCCCGCGAGCGCGGTCTCCAGTGCCCGCTGCAGCGCGGCCTCGGACTCGGAGTCGAGGTGTGCGGTGGCCTCGTCGAGGACGACGACCGGTGGCGCCTTGAGCAGCAGCCGGGCCATGGCGATGCGCTGTTTCTCGCCGCCGGAGAGCCGGTAGCCGCGGTCGCCCACGACGGTGTCGAAGCCGTCGGGGAGGGACTCGATCAGGCCCCAGATCTGGGCGGCCCTGCAGGCGTCGATCATCTCCCGCTCGGTGGCCTCCGGACGGGCGTAGCGGAGGTTGTCGCCGATGGTGGCGTGGAGGAGATAGGCGTCCTGGGTGACGACGCCGATGGTGTCGTAGAGGGACTCCAGCGTGAGGTCCCGGAGGTCGTGTCCGTCGATGCTGACGGTGCCCTCGCCGGGGTCGTACAGCCGGGGTACGAGATGGGTGATGGTGGTCTTGCCGGCGCCGGAGGGGCCGACGAGGGCGGTGAGCTTCCCGGCGGGCAGCCGGAAGCTCAGCTCGCGCAGGGTCCAGTCGTTCCTGGTGCGCTCCGGCCGCGGCATGGCGATCGATTCGAGGGAGGCGAGCGAGACGTCCGCGGCGGCCGGGTACGAGAACGAGACGCCGTCGAAGACGATCTCGGGCGCGCCGTCGCGGGGCAGGGCGATCGCGTCGGGCTTCTCGGAGATGAGCGGCTTGAGGTCGAGGATCTCGAAGAGCCGGTCGAAGCTGACGAGGGCGGTGACCACGTTGGCCTGGGCGCTGGAGAGCTGGTTGATGGGGCCGAAGAGCCGGGTGAGCAGCGTGGCCAGTGCCACCAGGGTGCCGATCTCGAAGGCGTCGTCGATGACGAGGTGGCCGCCGACGCCGTAGACCACGGCGGTGGCGAGCGCGCTGAGGAGGACCATCGACAGGAAGAGCAGCTTGCCGTTGACGGCGGTCAGGACGCCGAGGTCGCGGACCTTGCCGGCCAGCTTGGTGAACTGGCGCAGCTCCCGGTTGGGCCGGCCGTACAGCTTGGCCAGCAGGGCCCCGGTCACGTTGAAGCGCTCGTTCATCAGCGCGCCCATTTCGGCGTTCTGCTCCATCTGGGAGCGCATGAGCCGCTGCAGCCGGCGCCCGACGACCTTGCCGGGGAGGATGAAGAAGGGCAGCACCACCACGGAGATCAGGGTGATCACCCAGGACAGGTAGAACATCGTGATGAGGACGAACAGCAGGGTGAGCGCGGCCGAGACGACCGTGGACAGCAGTGAGGTCAGGGCCTGCTGGGCCCCGACCACATCCGCGTTGAGCCGGCTGACCAGGGCGCCGGTCTGGGCCCGGGTGAAGAACGCCAGCGGCTGGCGCTGCACATGGTCGAAGACCTCGGTGCGCAGCCCGTAGACGAGCCCTTCACTGACCCGGGCCGAGTACCACGCCTCGCCGAACCCCAGCAGCGCGCCGAGGACCGCCAGTCCGCCGACCGCCACGGCGATACCCACGACGACATCGGAATCGTGTTCGGCGATGCCATTGTCGATGAGGTATTTGAAGAGGATGGGGGTGGCCACGACAATGGCGGCGTTCAGCACGGTCATGAGCAGCAGCAGACAGATGCTGACGCGGTACGGCCGGGTATACGGAACTATCCGTTTCGCGGTCCCGGCTTTTATTTTCTGCTTGGTCACGGATGGGTCGGGGCCCACCGCGCGAATCATCATCGGCCCTGGGCCGCCTATGGACACGACGCTCTCCTCGGCTTGGGTC
This sequence comes from Streptomyces sp. MK37H, assembly GCF_018035285.1. Taxonomy (NCBI): domain Bacteria; kingdom Bacillati; phylum Actinomycetota; class Actinomycetes; order Kitasatosporales; family Streptomycetaceae; genus Streptomyces; species Streptomyces sp. MK37H. Next base: position 5,010 of record NZ_JAAAYH010000151.1, read on the forward strand.
GTCCCGACCTATGTGAGCTGGTCGATGAGGCTCTTGGGGCGCATGTCGCGCCAGTTCTCCTCGATGTAGTCCAGGCAGTTCTTGCGGGCGTCCTCGCCGAATACGACGCGCCAGCCGGCCGGTACCTCGGCAAAGGCGGGCCACAGCGAATACTGGCCCTCGTCGTTCAGCAGGACCAGAAAGGAACCGTTTTCGTCGTCGAACGGATTGGTCATCTTCACTCCTTCCAACTTCCCTGGAGCGGGCCGGAATTCAAGGTAACGAGGGCCCGTCGGGAGCGGCAAGGTCGACTATTGAAGTGGCGTCCAACCGCGTATTCTCTGCACTTGGACAACGGGTGAAACCCCGCGGAAACCGGAGCCGGGGCATTCTGGATCCCGTTGTCCAGGGGGCAGGGCCGAGCGGGGCAGGTTGGACAGACCGAGGAGGGGGAGCGGGTGCGCGTGCTCGTGGTGGAGGACGACCAGGAAATGGCGCAGGCGGTGGCCGTCGGCTTACGGCGGGCGCAGATGGCCGTCGATGTGGCGTTCGACGGGGAGAGCGGTCTTGAGCGGGCGCTGCTCAGTGACTACGACGTGATCGTGCTGGACCGGGATCTGCCCGGGATGCACGGCGACGAGATCTGCTCCGAGCTGATCGCGTCCGGCTGCCGCAGCAGGGTGCTGATGCTGACCGCGGCGGCCTCCGCGGAGGATCTGGTGGACGGGCTCAATCTGGGGGCCGACGACTATCTGGCGAAGCCGTTCGACTTCCCGGTGCTGATCGCCCGGATCGGGGCCCTGGCCCGGCGGGCGCATCCGGCCGTGCCGCCGGTGGTGCACCACGGCGACCTGGTGGTGGACACGGCGCGCCGCAAGGCCGCCCGGGCGGGCCGGCCGCTGGAGCTGGCGCCCAAGGAGTTCGGCGTGCTGGAGCTGCTGCTGTCGGCCAAGGGGCGGGCGGTGTCGGCGGAGGAGTTGCTGGAGCGGGTGTGGGACGAGGCGGCCGATCCGTTCACCAGCGCCGTGAAGATCACCATCAGCAGGCTGCGGGCCAAGCTGGGCGAACCGCCGGTGATCGAGACCGTCGCCAAGCGCGGCTACCGGATCTGAGGCCGCCGATGCCTTCACTGTCCCGGCTAATGTCTCCGCTGTCCCGGCTCACCGCCCGGCTCGCGCACTCGGCCCTGCCCCGGCGTACGGTCCGGCTGAAGCTGACGCTGCTGTACGGGGCGCTGTTCCTGCTCTCGGGGGCGGCGCTGCTGACGATCACGTATCTGCTGGTGCTGGGCGCAGGCGGCGGTTCGCTGTCCGGCGGGCAGCCCGCGCCGGACGGCGGTGGGCCGCGGGCGGGCGAGACCGATGGCCACTCCCCGCCGGTACCGCCGCCGCGGGGGCGCATCGGGGAGAGCACCCGCGACATCCTTCCGGCCGCGGCGCGGGAGATCATGGAGCTGCAGCGGGACGCCGTGCTGCACGACCTCCTGGTGCAGTCCGCGATCGCGCTCGGGCTGATGTCGGTCATCTCGATCGCGCTGGGCTGGGTGGTCTCGGGGCGGATACTGCGACCGCTGCGGACGGTCATCGGCGCCGCCCGGGAGATCTCGGCGACGAGCCTGCATCAGCGCCTCGCGCTTGAGGGCCCGAGCGATGAACTCAAGGAGCTGGGCGACACGTTCGACGGTCTGCTCGGCCGGCTGGAGACGTCGTTCGAGGCACAGCGCCGGTTCGTCGCCAACGCCTCGCACGAGCTGCGCACTCCCCTCGCCCGGCAGCGGACACTGGGGCAGCTGGCCCTGTCGGATCCCGACGCGGACGTGGCATCGCTGCGCGCGGCGCATGAACGGATCCTCGCCGCGGGCGCCCAGCAGGAGCGCATGATCGAGGCGCTGCTGACCCTGGCCCGTAGCCACGCGGGGATCGAGGTGCGGCGGCCGTTCGACCTGGACCGGCTGGCGCGGGAGGTCGTGGCGGCCCGCCGGACGGATGCGGAGCAGCGGCGGGTCACGCTGCGCTGTGCGCCGGCGGCGACGGTCGCGGCGGGCCACCGGCCGCTGGCCGAACGGCTCGTCATCAACCTGGTGGACAACGCGCTACGGCACAACGAGCCGTACGGCTGGGTGGAGGTGGCCACGGCGGACGAGCCCGGCCGGGCGGTCCTGACCGTGGCCAACTCCGGTCCGGTGGTGCCGCCGAGCGCGCTGGACCAGATGTTCCAGCCGTTCCAGCGGCTCGGCGACCCGCGGACCAACAAGGACGGTCTGGGCTTGGGGCTGTCGATCGTGCAGGCCATCGCGGTGGCGCATGACGCCACGCTCGCCGTGGAGGCCCGCCCGGAGGGGGGCCTCGTCTTCACGATCGGCTTTCCGCACCCGCCGGGCCACCGGCAGGAACCGCCAACGGGCCACCGGAAGGAGCCGCCACCGGACCACCGGCCGGGATCGCCACCGAGCCACCGGCCGGAAGTGTCACTCGCCCACCGCCCGGGACCGCCACTGGACCACCGCCCGGGACCGCCACCCCAGCGGCGAGGGGAGCGGTGAAGAAGTCGACGAGCGCGGCGTTCACCGCGGCCGGCTTCTCCAGATAGCCGTAGTGTCCGCAGCCGGGGATCTCGGTGTAGCGGGCGCCCGGGATGGCGTCCGCGACCTCCCGGGTGAGCTGCGGCCTTACGATCAGGTCGTGCTCGAAGCCCAGGACCAGGCACGGGCAGCGGATGGCCGCGTACGCGGGCAGCCGGTTGGGGATCAGTTGCAGGCCGAGCTGGCCGCGGACCGAGGCCAGGTCGACGGCGGAGATCTCGAAGATGTCCAGCCAGTCGCGCAACCGCTGCTCATCGGCCAGGGTCTGCGGGGACAGGCTCTGCAGCGCGTTGACATAGGCGGCGTAGCGGGGCGGCAGCTTGACCCCGCTGTCGGCCAGGTCCATCTCCGCGATCGCCTGGGCGGTGGCGAAGGTGTCGGCCCGGCCGCTTGTCGCCATCAGCACGGCCGACCGGACGAGTTCGGGCCGGGCCAGGAGCAGCTCCTGGACGATGATGCCGCCCAGCGAGAAGCCCACGACCCGGCACGGGCCCGCGCCGAGGTGCTCGATGAGGCCCGCGATGTCCGCCGCCATGTCGTCGAGGGTGAAGCCCTCGACGCAGGGATCGCTCGGCGGGATCCCGCGGTTGTCCACGGTGATCACCTTGAAGCCGGCCGCCTTGAGCGCGGGCACCTGGTGGGTGCGCCACATCCGGCCGGGGGCCCCGGTGCCGGTCACCATGACGACCGGGTCCCCCGTGCCGTGCTCCTCGTAGTTCAGCTGGATCCCGTTGATCCGGACGACAGGCATCGTCAGGCCGGCCCCGGCTGCCAGAGCATGCCGTCGTCGGAGGTGATGAGACCGCCGGGGAACATCGGCACATCGGGGCCGAGATCCTCGCCGAGGAAGGCCCGGCTCTGCACCTGCGCGCCCTCCTGCATCGCCTGGCGCACCGCGGAGGAGCGGAACAGCGGCGTCATGTTCCCCTGGGCGTCCGCGGACATCTCGTCGATGGCGGAGACGAACTCGGCCGACTTGGACTTCATGCGCAGCGCGGCCGACTCGGCCCCGTCGAGGTCGAACTCCGAGGACGACACGCCCGCCACCAGCTCGACGAACGACTCCAGTTCGGTGTGCTGGTTGCGGGTGACCTTCTTGGCCGACCAGAAGTAGGAGTTCTCGTCGACGTGCATGTCGTAGAAGGACATCAGGAACTCGTAGAAGACGCCGTACTCCCGGCGGTAGCGGGCCTCGAACTCGGTGAACGCCGCCTCCTCCGAGACGATCCCGGCCAGGCTGCTGCTGATCGAGCGGGCCGCCAGCAGGGCGCTGTAGGTGGCCAGGTGGACGCCGGAGGAGAAGACCGGGTCGACGAAGCAGGCGGCGTCGCCGATGAGCACGAGGCCGGGCCGCCAGAACTTGGTCTGGTGGTACGAGTAGTCCTTGCGCACCCGCAGCTGGCCGTACTGGCCCTCCGTCACCCGGGTGGCGTCCGACAGATACTCCTTGATCAGCGGGCATTCGTCGATGAGCGCCAGCAGGGCCCGCTCCGGATCGCCCTGGATCTTGTCGGCGTTCTCCCGGCGGACGACCGCGCCGACGCTGGTGAGGTCCGGGGTGAGCGGGATGTACCAGAACCAGCCGCTCTCGAACGCCACGGACAGGATGTTGCCCGAGTTGGGGGCGGGCAGCCGCTTGCCGCCCTCGAAGTAGCCGAACAGCGCGAGGCTGCGGAAGAACTGCGAGTACTCCCGGGTGCCGCCCACCCGCTTGTGCAGCCGGCTGCCGTTGCCCGACGCGTCCACGACGTAGCCGGCGTGCACCTCGTGTTCGGTGCCGTCCGCGTCGGTGTACCGCACGCCGGTGACCCGCTCACCGTCCTCGAGCACATCGGAGACCGACGCCCGGAAGCGGACCTCGGCGCCCTTCTCCACCGCGTGTTCCAGCAGGATGGTGTCGAACTTCGAGCGCTCGACCTGGTACGCGTGCGAGGTGGCCCCCGCGATCTTCGGGGACACCGAGAAGGAGAACGTCCACGGCTCGGTGTTGGCACCCCAGCGGAACGTGCCGCCCTTCTTCGGGGTGAACCCGGCCGCGGCCAGCTTCTCCGCCACCCCGGTCATCCGGCAGACGCCGTGGATCGTGGACGGCAGCAGCGACTCGCCGATCTGATACCGCGGAAACGTCTCCTTCTCCAGAATCAGGACCCGGTGGCCCCGCATGGCGACGAGCGCGGCGAGCGTCGACCCACCGGGACCGCCCCCGACCACCACGACGTCGTAACTCTCACGACCCTCGCTGACGTCGTACTCCTGACGACCCTCACTGCTCATTGTTTCCCCCTCCTGGCGTCCATTGCTCTTCTCGGTAGCGGTAGCGGTAGCGGCAGCGGCAGCGGCAGCGGCGGCAGCGCACCGGGGCGCGGCCGCGGTCATGCGCCCTGCCCCTGCCCCGCGAACCGGCCGACCTTGCCGATGACGTCCTCGCCGTACAGGCGCAGCGCCTGCTGCAGCGCGAACTCGGCCATATAGCGGCGGAACTCCTCGACCGGCTCCTCGGCCCCGCCCAGCATCCGCCGGTTGGGCACGACCGCCGGGCCGCCGAGCCGCTCCACGGCGCCGGCCACGGCCGTGTCCATCTCCTCCGGCTCGACCACCTCGTCGATCAGCAACCGGGCATCGGGTTCGGTGGCCCGGATCCGACGGCCCCGCAGGATGACCTGCCGGGAGATCCGCGGTCCGGTGTGCCGGCCGAGCCGGAAGTTCGCGGCCCCCGGCACGATGCCCTCCCGGGCCGCGGGCAGGCTGAGACAGGCGTCCGACGCGGCGAGCACATGGTCGAAGACGAGCAGCAGCTGGGTGCCACCGCCGATGGCGAACGTCTCGACGGCCGCGACCCACGGCTTTTCGACCGTCGGGGAGTGCCAGGGCGCGGTGTCGGTGCGCACTCCCCTGACCAGCTTGTGGATATAGCCCAGCTCGCGGCGGAGCAGAAAGCCGACCAGCGAAATGGCCCCGGCGTGCAGGCTCTTGAGGTTGATGCCCGCGCTGAACACCCGCCGGCCCCGGTAGCGGGGATGGCTCATCGTGCCGCCGCGCACCACCCCGACCCTCACCTCCGGGTCGAGCAGCGCGAGGTCCACGGCGGTCTCCATGTCGTCGACCTGCTGCTCGTCCTCGGCGTTCAGGCAGTCGTCCCGGCACATCGTCAGATACGCCGCGCCGTCGCGCCGCTCCATCCGTACGGAGGCCGTCTCGAGGACACCGGTCCTCGTGAACTCCGGCAGCAGCCGCAGCGCCCGTGGCGTCGGCCGGAGCATCGCGTCGAGCAGATGCGGCCCGGACCGGGGCGAGCCCAGCACGGCGCGCAGGAAGATGCCCTGGTCGATCTCGTACCCTTCCTTGTCCGCCTGCCGCCGGGCGCGGTCGGCCGCGAGCTGTCCGGCCGTGGGCAGCAGCGCGGGGAAGGCGTCCGCGGCGGCGCTGACGAGTTCGGCGATGCGGAGCTCATCGGCGCCGCCGCTGGTGAGGTGGTCGTACACGGCGTCGGCGTGGGTGTGCAGATAGCGCGTCCGCAGCGCCCGGGCGGTGTCCTTGGCCGCGGCGAGCCCGGCCCGCTCCTCAGGTCCCCGGGCGCCGGGTTCCGGCAGTTTCGCCACCAGTTCGTCGACGCGGTAGGCCGCCTGCCGCAGCTCCGGCCAGAGCGGGACGGTCATGACGCCTCCACCACGGGCGGCCGCAACGCCCGGTCGCAGGCGGCCAGATGGGGACCGAGGGCGTCCTCGAAGCTGGTCGTCGCGGCGTCGAAGAGCAGCTGCCGGCGGATCGCGACCTCCTTTCCGGCCAGCCCGCTGACCAGCCCGGTGGCGGCCGCGACCGCACCGGCCGGGTCGTCGGCCAACTCGTCGGCCACGCCGAGCGCGAGCGCCTCGGGGGCCTCGATGGGCACACCGAACAGCAGTGCCCGACGGACCCGCGCGGGCCCGGCCAGCTGCACGAGCCGGTAGCCGGCCATACCGGGCCAGGTCGCCGTGGTGTCGCCGTGGACGAGCAGCCGGGTGCCCGGGGTGACCACCCGGACGTCGCAGACGAGGAAGGCGTCCAGGGCCGCGCCGCCGCAGTCGCCCGAGGCCACCGCGACGGTGGCCCGGGGCAGCCGCTCCAGACGGCGCAGTGTCCGCTCCCATTTGCTGATGCGCATCACATCGAGGTCGCCGGTCCACCCCACTGCCGGGGCCCCGCCTACCTGTACGGCGACGACTCCGCGGCCGGGGCGGTCCTCGGCCTGGTCGCACACGGCCTGTACGGCGTTCACGGTCGCGGCGGTCGGCGGCTCGGCCCCGTCGATCGCCACGGTCAGCAGTTCTTCCATGCCACCCTCCGCGTTCACCACTGGACCAGCGCCGTCTCGATCGTGGAGCCGGGCCCCATGGTCATCAGCACGCCGTACTCACCCGGTTTGGCGACTCCCTCGTCCAGGAGCCGTTCGTAGGAGAACAGGAACGAGCCGCTGGACACGTTGCCGTAGTCGCGCAGCACACCGACGGTGTGCCGGACGTCGTGCCGGGTGAGCCCCAGGTTGACGACGACGGCGTCGATGACCTTCTTGCCGCCCGAGTGCACCAGCCAGTGCGAGATGTCGCTGCGGCGCAGCCCGGTGTCCACCAGCAGCCGGTCCACGACCAGTTCGGCGTGGGCGCCGACCACATACGGGATCTGCGGATCCAGGTAGAAGCTGAAGCGGCCCTGCTCGCGGTCCCAGTCGTAGCGCATGGCGTCGGAGGCGTCCGGGATGATGCAGCTGGCGAACTTGAGGATGCGCGGCCCCTGGGGGTCTGCCGCGCCGTCCGGTCCTGAGCGGAGCGCGATCGCGCTCGCGCCGTCCCCGAAGAGGCTGTTGACGACGGCGGTGCGCATCGTCGAGTCGATCGCGTACGCGGCGGAGCAGGCTTCCGCGCAGAGCACGACGGCGAGTTCGCCGGGGTGGGCGACGGCCCAGCCCGCGACCACGCCCAGGGCGTTCAGCCCGGCGTTGCAGCCCATGCCCACGATGTCGGAGCGGCTGCAGTGCCGGTCGATGCCGAGCTCCTTGATGAGCAGGGCGCTCAGCCCCGGGGTGAGGAGTCCGGTGGAGGTCACACAGCACAGGTGGCGCAGCTCGGCCAGCTCGGCACCGGCCCGCTTGAGGCAGGCGCGCAGCGCCTCGGCGCCCATCTCGATGGCCTTGGCCTTGTGCTTGTCGAGCAGGTCGCCCTGCGGTTCGGGGACGCGGCCGCCCTTGCCGTCCGGTGGCGGGAGCGTCAGATGGCGGCGGTCGATGGCGCTGTTGAGGAAGACCGAACGGATCTTGGGGTCGGTGATCGCGAAGGCGTCGAGCACCTCCTGCTGGGTGTACGACGTGGATGTCACCGCTGTCCCCACGCCGAGTGCGCGGGGCCGTAACTCGGCTGCCAGGTTCATCGGAAGGTCCACCCCCACATACGCGGCTTGCTCCGGGGCCGGCGACTGCGACTCAGTCCGGACACGTTGCCTCACCTTTCTCACTGGGATCCGCTGGTGCTGTGCGACGCGCTGTGCGACGCGTTATGCGGCGCGTCATGCGACGCGCTGGACGCGTTGTGCGACACGTTGGACGCGTTGTGCGACGCGCTGTGCGCCTCGATGAAGCGCGCGAGCCTCGCCGTGCCCTCGTCGATCTCGGCGGGCGTCAGATAGCTGATGGACAGCCGGATGCCGTGGTGGCCACCGGCGCCGGGGTAGAAGTGCGCCATCGGCGTCCAGATCACGCCGAAGTCCTGTGCGGATGTGGTCAGTACGGTGTTGTCCACCCGGAACGGGACCCGCATGGTGAGGAAGAAGCCGCCGCTGGGCTCGTTCCAGCGCACCCCGAGCGCCTCCCGGCGGGCGGCGGGCAGCCGGGCGTCCAGCCGCCGCAGCATCTCCCGCATCGCCTCGCCGTAGTACGCGGCCGCCTCGGCGTTCAGCTCCGACAGCCGCCCCCGGGCGCCGAGCAGCGCGCCCGCCACGGCGGCCTGGCTCAGCGACGAGGTGTTGACCGTCACCATGCTCTTGATCTTGGCCAGTTCATCGGCCAGCAGCCGCTCACCGCCCGTGGCGTCCCGGACCCGCTGGTCGGCCACGACGAACCCGACCCGGGCGCCGGGGAAGACGGTCTTGGAGTACGAGCCCAGGTGCACCACGCGGCGGGCCCGGTCCCGGGACTTCAGCGTCGGCAGCGGGGTGCCGGGGCTCACCTGCCGGTACGGGCTGTCCTCCAGCACCAGGAAGTCATGGCGCTCGGCGAGCTCCAGCAGCTCCTCCCGCGCCTTCGGGCCCATGGTGTTCCCGGACGGGTTGGAGTGGTCGGGCACCACGTAGAAGGCGCGGGGGCGGCGGCCGCGCGCCCGCTCCGCCAGCACCGCGGCCTCCAGATCGGCGGCGTGGAACCCGTCCTCGCGCTCCTCCACCGGGCACACGGCCACGTCCAGCAGCCGGGCCGCACCGGTGATCCCCACATAGCAGGGGCTGGAGACCAGCAGAACATCGTCGGGGCCCGCGAAGAGCGCGCGCAGCACCAGCAGCATGGCCTCCTGGGCGCCGACGGTCACCACGATGGACTCGGCCGGCACCTCGGTGTCCTCGTCCGCGCGCAGCGATTCGGCGATGATCTGCCGGATCTGCCCGGCGGTCGGCCCGTACTGGTACAGCGCGGTACGGATGTCGGCCGGTGAACTCCCCTGCTCAGCCAGGTGGTCCAGATAGCGGCGGATGTGGGTGAAGACCTGCTCGGTGTCGAAGAAGCCGTCGTACGGCCGGCCCGGGGCGAAGGAGATCGCGTCCGGATAGCGATGGGTCACCTCGTTGAGGAAGTTCATCGTGTCCAGCACCGGCTCGGAAACGCTGCCGTGCAGCTCTGCCATTTCGAGGTATTCGCGTTGACGGGTCTGCGCGGCGACGGTGGTTCCTGCCATGAATTCCCCCGGGCGGCAAATGAATGAGAGGGGCTCGAATGAGAGTGAATTGAATGAGGGCGAGTTGAATGAAGGCGACTACGATGAGGGCGACTTCAAGGAGAGCGGCCGAATGAGGGCGGCTCGGATACTTCAGCATCACACGCCCGTCGGTCTTTCGACAACGCCGTCCAATTGCTCGAACTGCGCGCTTGGACGGGCTTGTCGGCGGCCCTGTGGAGCGCTATCCCGCGGACACCGATTCAGCCGGTGCCCGGTCCCATCCGTCGGCGCCCAGCTTGGCCCCGATCCGCTCGGCGTCGGCAGCGGGAACGGGGACGCGCACCCGGAGCCCGCTCTCCTCCGCGGCCTCCACGGCGACGTCGTCCACGGCGACGCCGAGCGCCGCGACGGCGCCCAGCAGCCGGGCCAGCTCCCCCGGGCGGTCCGGGACCAGGATCGGTAGCCCCGCCTCGGCCGCGGGCGGACCGGCGCCAGGGCGAGGCAGCCCCGCGAGCCCGGCGACGCCCCGGGACAGCAGGTCCTCCAGAGTCCGTACGCCCTGGTCATGGCCTGCGCCGTTGCCCTCGGCGAACATGTCTTCCCCGGCGAGCAAGTCTTCCTTGGTGAGCATGCCTTCCTTGGCGAGCACGTCCAGCGCCGCCGCCACCCGGGCCAGATCGGCCCGCAGCTCCTTCACCACCCCGGCCATGGCGGCCGCGTTGGACCGCAGGATGTCGCTCCACAGCCGGGGGTCCCCGGCGGCGATCCGGGTCACGTCGCGCAGCCCCTGCCCGGCCAGCAGCGGCACCCCGGCCGGGCCGTCGCGCAGCCGGGCGGCCATCACGCTGGCCAGCAGATGCGGGACGTGCGAGGTCAGCGCCACCACCTCGTCATGCTCCCGGCTGCGCATGACCACCGGGGCGGCGCCGCACAACTCCGCGAGCTCCAGACCCCGGTCGAGGGCGGCGCGCGAGGTCAGCCGGTGCGGCGTCAGCGCCCAGGGGCGGCCCCGGAAGAGCTCGGGCCGCGCCGCCAGCGGCCCCGACCGCTCCCGGCCGGCCAGCGGATGGCCTCCGACGTAGCGGGAGGGCTCGGGGGCGCGGGCGAGCACGGCCCGCTCCGGGCCGGCCTTCACGCTCGCCACATCGGTGTAGGCGCGGGCCAGACCGCGCGCCTGGGCCGCGATCAGCACCTCGGCGATCCGGCTCGGCGGCACCGCCAGCACGGCCAGGTCGACCGGCTCCGGCGGGTCCTCCGCCCGGCCCGCGCCGAGTGCGGCGGCGGTCCTGGCGGCGGCCCGGTTCCGGTCGGAGAGATACACCGACACACCCTGACCGGTGGCGGCGAGCGCGACCGACGTACCGATGAGGCCGGTGCCGATGACAGCCATCGTGTGCATCACAAGACATCACCCGTCCAAGAGGACCGCGACCCGGAAACACAAAACACGGCACAGCTTATGGAGAAGGCCCGGCGTCCACGAGTTCCGTTAACCGCCGGAATGGCACCGATGGCTGGACGCGCTTATGGCCGCCTAGAGTTCTGCGGTCTCGGTTTTCTTCCCATCTGGGGGGCCATCATGAGGAATTCATCGAAAGCCGCGGAGCCGCTCGCGGATCTCGCCATCGACTATGTCGAGTTGTATGTGGAGAACCTGGATTCGAGCGCGTTCCAGTGGGTCGACCGGTATGCGTTCGGCATCGTCGGCAGCGGTGGTTCCGCGGACCACCGCAGCCTGGCGCTGCGGCACGGGGAGATCACGCTGGTGCTCACCCAGGCGACCTCCGACCGCCACCCCGCCTCGGCGTACGTGCTCAGCCACGGCGACGGCGTCGCGGACATCGCGCTGCGCACCGCCGATGTGCGGGCGGCCTTCGAGGCGGCGGTGGCTAACGGCGCCGGTGTCCACCGGCAACCGGCCCGGCACACCGGTGACGGCCCGTCCGTCACCGCCGCGGTGCACGGCTTCGGGGACGTGGTCCACACCCTGGTCCAGCGCGCGCCGGACGCGGGCCCCGGGCTGCCCGCGGGTTTCGTGCCGACGGACGGCCAGGAGCGGCCCGACGGGCCGGGTGCCACGGTGGGCCCGGCCGAGGTGGGCCCGGCCGAGGTGGGTCTGCTCGACATCGATCACATCGCGGTCTGTCTCGGCACCGGCGGCCTCGGCCCGGCCGTCGCGTACTACCAGCAGGCACTGGGCTTCCGGGACGTCTTCGCGGAGCACATCGTCGTCGGCGCCCAGGCGATGCACTCGAAGGTCGTGCAGAGCCCGTCCGGCACCGTCACGCTCACGCTCATCGAGCCCGACGACACGGCCCTGCCGGGGCAGATCGACGAGTTCCTGAAGAGCCACCAGGGCTCGGGCGTGCAGCACCTGGCCTTCTCCTCGCCCGACGCCGTCGGCTCCGTGCGCGCCCTGTCCGACCGCGGCGTCACCTTCCTCACCACGCCCGACGCGTACTACGACCTGCTGGGTGAACGGATCGACCTCAGCCCGCGGCGCCTGGCCGATCTGCGCGCCACCGGAGTGCTAGCGGACGAGGACCACGACGGGCAGCTGTTCCAGATCTTCACGGCCTCCACCCACCCGCGGCACACCCTCTTCTACGAGGTCATCGAGCGGCAGGGCGCCCAGACCTTCGGCAGCGCGAACATCAAGGCGCTGTACGAGGCCGTGGAGCTGGAGAGGACCGGGCAGCGTGACTTCCGGCGCTGACCGCACCGATCGCGGTGCGGCCGGGGCGGGTGCTGACGCCGTGGCCGGTGTCGAGCGCCTGGCCGACGCCGAGTGTCTGGCCGACGCCGAGTGTCTGATCGGCGCCGAGTGTCTGACCGACCTCGAGCGCGCCGCCGCTGCCGTCGTGCCGCCCGACGTCCGGGACTTCGTGGCGGGCGGCAGCGGTGACGAGCTGACGCTCGCCGCCAACCGCGCGGCGTTCGACCGCACCTTCCTCGTGCCCCGGGTGCTGCGGGACGTCTCGCGGTGCACGACGGACGCCACGCTGCTCGGCCGCCCGGCGGCGATGCCACTTGCGGTGGCCCCGGTGGCGTATCACCGGCTGGTGAGCGCGGACGGTGAACTGGCCACCGCCCGGGCGGCGAAGGCCGCGGGGGTGCCGTTCGCGGTCTCCACGCTGAGCAGTGTGCCGGTCGAGCAGATCACCGCGGTCGGCGGGGCCGTCTGGTTCCAGCTCTACTGGCTGCGCGACGGCGCCCGGACGCTGGAGCTCGCCCGCCGGGCGGAGGACGCGGGCTGTGAGGCGCTCATGCTCACCGTGGACGTGCCGTGGATGGGCCGCCGACTGCGGGACATCCGCAATCGGTTCACGCTCCCGGCCGAGGTGCGGGCCGTCAACATCGACGCGGGCGGGACGGCACACATCCGGCCCGCCGGTGCCTCGGCCGTGGCCGCGCACACCAGCGAGGCGTTCTCCCCCGCGCTGACCTGGGCCATCGTGGACCGGCTGCGGGAGCACACACGACTGCCGCTGGTGCTCAAGGGCGTCCTGGCGCGCGAGGACGCGCTGCGCGCCGCCGAGTCGGGCGTCGACGCGCTGGTGGTCTCCAACCACGGCGGCCGTCAGCTCGACGGCGCCGTGCCGAGCCTGGACGCGCTGGCCGAGCTGGCGCCCTTGCTCGGCGGCCGCTGCGAGCTGCTGCTCGACGGCGGCGTCCGCAGCGGTACGGACATCCTCAGGGCCCTGGCCCTCGGCGCGGCCGGGGTGCTGGTGGGACGGCCGGTGATCTGGGGTCTGGCCGCGGCCGGTGAGGCGGGTGTGCGGCGGGTTTTCGAGTTGCTGGCCGCCGAACTGCGGTCGTCGCTGGGGCTGGCGGGCTGCGCCGATGTCACCGAGGCCCGGAGCCTGCGCACCATACGGTGAACCGCGTCGTCGCCGCCGCACAGGCGATCCGGCCAGGACGGGCCCCTCTTCCTGGCCGGATCGCTGGGTCGGCATATGGCTTCGGCCGGAGCCGTCCAACCAGCGATTCCCGCTGGTTGGACGGGCCCGGAGGGGGTCCGTCCTACGGGGTGGCCGGCGGGTCTTTCCCCTCCCCGCCCCTTCCCGGCGGCATCGATACGCGGCTCCGCCGCGTGCTG
>NZ_JAAAYH010000152.1:0-18531 GCF_018035285.1 Streptomyces sp. MK37H
GAGTCCCCAGGCGAGGGCGATCTGATGCGCGGTCGCGCCGTGCCGCTCCGCGACCGTCCGCAAGTTCTCGTGCTCCAGGCCGGTGTGGCCACCGCCCAGCGCGAAGAACGGCATATAGGCGATCCCGGCCGCGGCGCACTCGTCCACCAGCGCCCCGTCGGCCTGATCGAGCACCCCGAACCGGTTCTGCACCGCGGCCACGGGCGCGATCGCGCGGGCCTCGGCCAGCTGCTCGGCGCTCACATTGCTCACCCCGAGCTCCCGCACCAGCCCCTCCTCCCGCAGTGCGGCCAGCGCGCCGAACCGCTCCCCGATCGGCACCCCGCCCACCGCCTTGAGCCGCCCCACTCGCAGGTAGACCAGGTCGAGCGCGTCCACGCCCAGCTGCCGCAGGTTCTCCTCCACCAGCCCCCGCAGCTGCTCCGGCCGCGCCTCCGCGTACATCTCCCCGGTCGCGGTGCGCAGTGGCCCGATCTTGGTGGCGATGGTGAGGTGCTCGGGGTACGGGTGCAGGGCCTCGCGCAGGATGTCGTTGGCCCGCTCGGTGGCGGAGAAGTAGAAGGCGGCGGTGTCGATATGACGGACGCCCAGCTCCACGGCGCGCCGTGCGACCGCCACGGCCGTGGCCCGCTCGACGACGGGACCGCTCCACCGCCCCGGCAGCTGCATGGCCCCGAAGCCCAGCCGATCGGCCGGTGACGAGAGATGGGAAAACGAAAACGAGGAAAACGCGGATGAGGAAGAGGATGAGGTCATGGGGCAGCATGCGCACCTTTTCGCCCCGACGACAAGATCAGCCCGACAAGATCAGCTCAGCCCGACGACCGCTCCAGCAGCAGCGCCCGCTCACGGGCGTTTCGCGTCAGGGCCGCCGCGCGGGCGAACTCCGCCCGGGCCTCCTCATGCCGCCCCAGCCGCTCCAGCAGATCCCCGCGGACGCTAGGCAGCAGGTGGTAGTCCTTGAGCGCCGGTTCCTCCGCCAGTGCCTCGACCAGTTTCAGACCCGCCGCGGGCCCCTCCGCCATCGCGACGGCGACCGCCCGGTTGAGCTCCACCACCGGGGACGGGGTCAGGGCCGTCAGCCGGCCGTAGAGGGCGGCGATGGCCGTCCAGTCGGTGTCCTCGTACCGGATCGCCCGTGCGTGGCAGGCGGCGATGGCGGCCTGGAGGGAGTACGGACCCTGGCCCGCCCGCTGCAGCGCCTCGACGCCCCGGCGGATGAGCAGGCGGTTCCACTTGGTGCGGTTCTGGTCGGCGAGCAGCACCGGCTCACCGCCGGGGCCGGTACGCGCCGCGATCCGGGAGGACTGGAACTCCAGCAGCGAGACCAGTCCGTGCACTTCGGGCTCCTGGGGCAGCAGCCCCGCCAGCACCCGCGCCAGGCGCAGCGCGTCCTCGCACAGGGCCGGGCGCACCAGATCGTCGCCCGTGGTCGCGGAGTAGCCCTCGTTGAAGACGAGGTAGATGACCTCCAGGACCGAGGAGAGCCGGGCGGTCCGGTCGTCGCCGTACGGCACCTCGAAGGGGACCTCGGCCTTGGCGAGCGTCCGCTTGGCCCGGACGATGCGCTGGGCGACCGTGGGCTCCGGGACCAGGAACGCGCGGGCGATCTCCTCGGTCGTCAGCCCGCCCAGCAGCCGCAGGGTGAGCGCGACCCGGGCCTGCGTGGACAGCACGGGATGGCATGCGGTGAAGATCAGTCGCAGCAGATCGTCGTCGATGTCCTCGGCGATCCCGGCGAGATCCGCCGGGTCGGGCGGTGAGACGTCCTCCAGGGCCCGCCCGACCTCCGCCAGCTTGCGTGCGTAGGTCTCCTTACGGCGTACGAGATCGATCGCGCGGTGCTTGGCGGTGGCCATGAGCCAGGCGCCCGGATTGTTCGGCACACCCGACTCCGGCCACCGCTCCAGCGCGGTGACCAGGGCGTCCTGCGCGAGTTCCTCGGCCAGCCCGACGTCCCGCACGATGCGGGCGACGCCTGCGATGATCCGCGCGGACTCGATCCTGAAGACCGTTTCGACCGTTCTGGCGATGTCAGCCGTTGCGCCGCTCTGGGCGCTTTCAGCCGCTTTCGCCGCATCGGCCGGGCTTGCTGCCGTCACGGCCACCATCAGAGCAGCCATAAGGGGACGGAGCAAGCATTACCGGCTCAGGGCTCGACAACCTCACGGACCTCGACGGTGATGGTCCAGAACTCCTCATGAACCCGCAGGAACCGCTTGGTCCACTCCAGGGCCTCGGCCTTGTCCTTGGCCTGGAGCAGGGCGTAGCCGCCGATGACCTCCTTGCTCTCGGTGAACGGGCCGTCGGTGCAGCTGATCTTTCCGCCGGACCAGGTGACCCGGGTGCCGTCGGAGGTCGGGGTGAGCCCGGCCGTGTCCAGCATGACCCCGGCCTTGGCCATCTCCTCGATCAGCTCGCCCATCCGCTCCATGAGCTCGGGGCTGGGGCCCTCGGCGGGGGCGTTCTGCTCATCGACGCGGATCATCGACAGATAGCGCGGCATGGTGACTCCTCATGCGGAACGAGATCGAGATTTCGGCACGGAGGCCGGGGGCTTTCCCCCGCCTCTCACCCCTGCGTCGAACGGGCACCGCCCCGATCGACAGACCTCACGAAATCTTTTTGACGAGCTCGCACCGACGAGGTCACACCCGACGGGGCCACACCGACCGGGCCACACAGACGGCCCCCGGCATGACACGCGCCACTATTGCAAGCAAATGCTTGCAATAGTTAGCACACCTGTTGCAGCATCGAGGCATGGCATCACTCAACGTCGGCAACCTCGGCGAGTTCCTGCGCGAGCAGCGGCGCACAGCGCAGCTGTCGCTGCGGCAGCTGGCCGATGCGGCCGGGGTGTCCAATCCGTACCTCAGCCAGATCGAGCGCGGGCTGCGCAAGCCGAGCGCCGAGATCCTGCAGCAGCTGGCGAAGGCGCTGCGGATATCCGCCGAGACCCTGTACGTACAGGCGGGGATCCTCGACGAGCGGGACCGCGAAGAGACCGAGGTGCGCAGCGTGATACTCGCCGACCCCTCGATCAACGAGCGGCAGAAGCAGGTCCTGCTGCAGATCTACGAGTCCTTCCGTAAGGAGAACGGGCTCCAGACCGCCTCGGACAACGCCTCCGACACCCCCGACACCGGCGCCGACGTCGCCGCACCCTCGAACTGATCCGGGAGGACCATCACCATGGCCATCACCGACGACGTACGCAAGACCCTCACCGACCCGACCCCGCTGTACTTCATGGCGGGCACGGCCGACCTCGCCGCCCAGAAGCTCAAGGAGGTGCCGTCGCTCGTCGAGAAGATCGTCGCGGAGGCCCCGGAGCGCCTGAACGCGGTGCGCAACACCGACCCCAAGGTCGTGCAGGAGCGGGTCTCCGAGCAGGCCAAGGGCGCCCAGGACAAGCTCACCGAGATGCTGGGCACGCTCGACACCGACATCAAGCGGCTGCGCGACACGGCGCAGGAGCTCGCCCTTCAGGGTGTGGGCCGGGCCGCCGAGCTCGCCGTGAAGGCGCGGGAGCGGTACGACGAGGTGGCCGAGCACGGCCAGGAGGTCGTGCGGACCTGGCGCGGTGAGGCGGCCGACGAGGTCGTCGACATCGCCGACGCGATCGAGCCCAAGGGGGAGCGGGACGGCCACGCCGCCCGGTCCAAGGCGCCGTCGCACTCGGTCGCCATGGACTCGTCCAAGGAGGCGCCGAAGTCCCCGGCCAAGCCGGCCACCCCGGCCGCGTCGAGCGGCTCCGGTCACTCGGGCGCTCAGACGTCAGCGGCCTCGTCGGCCTCCCAGGCCAAGAAGGCCCCGGCCCGCGGCAACAAGCCCGCCCCCGCCGCCAAGAAGCCGGAGCCGAAGTCGGCCGGCTGACGCGCGCACGCCCACGACCGGGCCGGGTACGCCGGGTATACCCTGCGTGCCCGGCCCGGTGGGCGGGTACGGTGGCCCGCAGAGACGCTTCCCATACATATCTTCTAGGCGGTGGACGGCGTGCTGGTTGAAGGCTTCGGCAAGCTGATGTACTGGGTCTCCTGGGCCCTGCTCCTCTTCAGCCTCTTCGCCTTCGTCGACTCGGCGATCCGCCGGGAGGACGCGTATCGAGCGGCGGACAAGCAGACCAAGGCATTCTGGTTGATCATCCTCGGTCTCGCGGCCGCGGTGAACTTCTTCATGGGAATCCTGGACTTCCTGCCGATCATCGGGCTGATCGCGACGATCGTGTACATCGTCGACGTCCGGCCCGCGCTGCGGCAGGTCTCCGGCGGTGGCCGCCGCTGGCCGCGCGGCCGCGGCTCCAGCTCCGACGGCCCCTACGGACCCTTCAACGGCCGGTAACGGCCGACAGCGGCCGAAACAGCGAGCAGATACGAGCAGATACGGGCCGCGGCCGGTCAGCCGCGGTCCAGCAGCAGTACCGCCAGATCGTCGGTCAGCTCCCCGCCGTTCAGCGACCGCACCTCGGTGACGGTCGCGTCCAGCAGCTCCTCACCGCGCCGTCCCTCCGCGACCTGGCGCGCCACGATCTCGACCATTCCCTCCTGGCCGAGCCGCTGCACCCCCTGCCCGACGCGGCCCTCGATCAGCCCGTCGGTGTACATCATCAGGCTCCACGCCCCGCCGAGCTCGACCTCGCGGCGCGGCCAGCGCGCGTTCGGCAGCAGGCCCAGCGCCGGGCCGTTCTCGTCGGTCGGCAGCAGCCGGGGCGCCATGCTCGGGCGGATCGCCAGCGGTGAGGGGTGCCCGGCCAGGCAGACCCCGGCCCGGTGGCCGTCCGGGGCGATGTCGACCGTGCACAGTGTGGCGAAGATCTCATCGTCGGCGCGTTCGTTCTCCAGCACCTGCTGAAGGGTGCCGAGCAGCTGATCGCCGCAGAGCCCGGCGAAGGTCAGGGCGCGCCAGGCGATCCGCAGCTCCACGCCGAGGGCGGCCTCGTCCGGGCCGTGGCCGCAGACGTCGCCGATCATCGCGTGGACCGTGCCGTCCGGGGTGCGGACGGTGTCGTAGAAGTCGCCGCCGAGTAGGGCCCGGCTGCGGCCGGGCCGGTAGCGGGCGGCGAAGCGCAGCCCCGAGCCGTCCAGCAGCGGGGTGGGCAGCAGTCCGCGCTCCAGCCGGGCGTTCTCCTGGGCGCGCAGCCGTGACTCGGTGAGCTGGCGCTGGGCGAGGTCGGAGCGTTTGCGTTCGACGGCGTAGCGGATGGCGCGGTTGAGGATCCGGCCGTCCAGCTCGCCGCGGAAGAGGAAGTCCTGGGCGCCCACCCGCACCGCCTCGGCGGCGCGCTCGGCGTCGTCCTCCGCGGTGAGCACGAGGACGGCGTGCGAGGGCGCGAGCCTCAGCACGTCGCGCAGCGTGGCCAGCGAGTCCACGCCGTCGTGGCACGGGCCCGGCAGGGCCAGAAGGATGCACTGCACCCCGTCGGTGAGCAGCCGGCTGGCCTCGGTGAGGTTGCGGGCCGTACGGATGCGGACCCGGTTACCCTCGGTGTCCAGCATCTCGGGAACGTTGAAGGCACCGGACGGATCGTCCTCGATCACCAGCAGGGTGAGCCCGTTGTCGGGCAGGGTGGCGGGACCGGCTGACTGGGCCGGTGCCTCCCGTTGCCTCGGCACGGGTACGGACATCGCTCGATTCCTTCCCTCCCCCCGAGGGCGCGCCCCGCCGACCGGTGGAGCGCTGTGGGATTCCGGAACGCACACCGACTGGTCGGTTTCAGTGGCGTCAGGGCGCGGGTACCGGATACTGCCAGGCGACCTTAGCGCTAGGCGGCCGTTTCACGGAATGACCTCCAGGCATCGACTTTTGTCATATGCCGCACGTCATGCGGCACTTGGTGGCCCGGGAGACAATCCCGAGATGACGAACATCACGCTGGCGCTGGGCGATATCACCGAGCAGAGCGTCGACGCGGTCGTGAACGCGGCCAACTCCTCCCTGTTGGGAGGGGGTGGCGTCGACGGAGCCATCCATCGGCGGGGCGGACCCGACATTCTGGATGAATGCCGTGATCTGCGCGCATCTCGCTACGGCAAGGGACTTCCGGCCGGTGAGGCGGTCGCCACCACGGCCGGCCGGCTGCCCGCCCGCTGGGTGATCCATACGGTCGGACCGGTCTTCTCCACGACCGAGGACCGCTCGGCCACCCTCGCCTCCTGCTACCGCGCGGCACTGCGGGTCGCCGACGAACTGGGCGCCCTTACGGTGGCCTTCCCGGCCGTCTCCACCGGCGTCTACCGCTGGCCGCTCGACGACGCGGCCCGGATCGCGCTCACCACCGTGCGCGATACGAACACTTCGGTCACCGAGGCCCGTTTCGTCCTCTTCGACCAACGCGCGTACGACGCCTTCGAGACGGCCCTGAACGAGCTGCCGCCGACCTGAGCCCTGGTGGCCGGTGCTACCTCGCGTCCGGCCGCACCACGCCCAGGATCGGCATCGAGCCCGCGCCCGCGACCGTCACCTGGCGGCCGGGGCGGGGGGCGTGGATCATCGCGCCGCCGCCCACGTACATCCCGACATGGCTCGCGTCCCGGAAGTAGATGATCAGATCGCCCGGGCGCATGTCCTTCACGCTCACCTTCGGCAGCAGCCGCCACTGCTCCTGCGAGGTCCGCGGGATCGCCCGGCCGGCCGCCGCCCACGCCCGCTGGGTCAGCCCCGAACAGTCATAGGTGTTCGGGCCCACCGCGCCCCACACATAGTCCTTGCCGAGCTGGTCCTTCGCGAAGTCGACCGCGCGCCCGCCCTTCGCGGTGGCACCGCCGCCGAGCTCCCGCAGTATCCCGGTGTCCAGCCACTTCGCCTGCGCGCCACGGGCCTTGTCCTCCTCCAGCCGGCGCAGCCGCTCCCGCTCGTCCTTCGCCAGCCGGGACTCCAGCCGCTGCGCGCGGGCCAGCCTGCGCAGGATCTCCTTCTTCGCGGCCGCCTTCTTCGCGCGGCTCCGGTCCAGCCGTTCCCACTCCTGGGAGGCCGACTCGGCGTAGCGGTCCAGCGCCACCTGGGTGCGCGCCAGACGGCCGATCAGACCGTCGGTCGCCTTCTCACCCTTGCGCGCGAGCGTGACGCCGTCGAGGAAGTCGCCCGGGTCGCCGTTGAGGAACAGCCGCGCCTCCGCGGGCATCCCGCCGCCCCGGTACTGGGCCCGGGCCATCGCCCCGGCCCGCTTGCGCAGTCCGGCCATCTCCTTCTGGGCCTTCACCACGGCTCGGGCGATCCTCAGGATGGACTTCTCCTGCCGGGCCTGTTTCTCCCGCGCCAGGTTGTACGCGTCGGTGGCGGACTCCGCCTTGCGGTAGAGCCCCTCGACCTCCTGACGGACCGCCTCCAGGCTCCGGTCCCCGGTCCCGCCGCCGGTCCCGCCACCGGCCCCGCCGCCCGGCGTCGGCCCCGGCTCGCCGGGCGCGGCGTACGCCGTCTCCGGCACGGCCGACAGTCCCAGCGCGCAGACGAGCGCGGTGGCCGCGGCGACGCTCACACCTCTCCCTCTCCCGTCCCGCCTCACCCGCGGTCTCCTCTCGTTCCGCTCCGGCCGTGCGCGCTCCTGTCCCTCTAGCGCGCCAGACCTGACGTACCGGCACGTAGGGACGGATAGTGGCATGCCGTACCGCAATCCGACAGAGACACGCGGCGGTTACGCCAGCAGCCACCCCGATCCGGTTCACCGGACGGGTGCCGCACAGGTGTCGCACGGGCCTCGGGCGACCTCCGCAAGGGGGTCACCCTCGCCGCGATCCAGCCGTGACCTGGCCGTGACATGGCCACCACACTGACGGCCGAGGTTCACCATCCGTTAACTCACCCCCTCAGGCCGCTTCACCTGATCTGCCTACTTTCGGCCCTACTGAGCGTGAGCCGAGTACGGCTCCGGCGCACGCCACAACAAGTGCGCTCCACCCATCTCGCGCCGTCCCCCACCGGCGGCTTCTGGAAGGAACTCCTGAAAGTGAAGCTTCAGCGCAAGAACCGGCTTCGCGCCATCGCCGCCGGTGCCCTCGCTGTCTCCGGCGCCCTTGTCCTCACCGCGTGTGGCTCCGACGACAACAGCGGTGGTGGCGGCGGTGGCGACTCCAAGGCCGCCTCCAACATCAAGTGCGACGGCAAGGGGCAGCTGCTGGCCTCCGGCTCCTCCGCGCAGAAGAACGCCATGGACCTGTGGATCAAGACCTACGGGGCGGCGTGCAAGGACACCAAGCTCAACTACAAGGCCACCGGCTCGGGCGCGGGCATCCAGGAGTTCCTGCAGGGCAAGACCGCCTTCGCGGGTTCCGACTCGGCGCTGAAGCCCGAAGAGGTCAAGTCCTCGGAGAAGGTCTGCAAGGGCGGCAAGGCCATTGACCTGCCGATGGTCGGCGGCCCGATCGCCGTCGGCTTCAACGTTCCCGGCGTGGACAAGCTGACGCTCAACGCCGAGGTCCTCGGCAAGATCTTCAACTCCGAGATCAAGAAGTGGGACGACCCCGCGATCAAGGCGCTGAACAAGGACGCGAAGCTTCCGAGCCTCAAGATCCAGGCGTTCCACCGCTCCGACGAGTCGGGCACCACGGACAACTTCACCAAGTACCTCAAGGCCGCCGCGCCCAAGGCGTGGCCGCATGAGCCGGGCAAGGCGTGGGAGGGCGAGGGCGGCCAGTCGGCCGACGGCTCCTCCGGTGTCTCCTCGCAGGTCAAGCAGGTCTCGGGCGCGATCTCGTACTTCGAGCTCTCCTACGCGACCGCGAACAGCATCAAGACCGTCGACCTGAACACCGGCGCCTCCGCCCCGGTCCAGGCCACCGTCGAGAACGCCTCCAAGGCCATCTCCGAGGCCAAGATCAAGGGCACCGGCAGCGACCTGGCCCTGGACCTGGCCTACGACACCAAGGCCGACGGCGCCTACCCGATCACCCTGGTCACCTACGAGATCGCCTGTGACAAGGGCAACAAGGCCAGCACCCTCCCCGCGACCAAGTCCTTCCTGAACTACGTCGCCAGCGAGGACGGCCAGACCTCGCTGAAGGAGCTGGGCTACGCCCCGCTGCCGACCGAGATCGCCAACAAGGTCCGCGAGAGCGTCAAGAGCCTCTCCTGACCCGAGTGCGGCTGACTCCGCCGTGGCGACCGCCGCGGCGGAGTCGGCCGCATCGTCCGGTGCACCGCCGCACCAGGAGCCTCATCCGCAGCAGGCTCCGCAGACCGGAGAACTCATGAAAACGGATATAGAACCCACATCTTCAGCCGCTGGGTCACCGCCAAAGGTCAGGACCCGCTCCACCGGCCGCGCCGGTGACAAGATCTTCCTCGGCCTCTCCCGGGGTTCCGGTATCGCTCTCCTGGTGATCATGGCGGCCATCGCGGCCTTCCTCACCTACCGCGCCGCCATCGCGATCTCCAAGGACGAGGCCAACTTCCTCACCTACTTCGAGTGGAACACCGGCTCCTCGCCGATGCGGTTCGGCATCGCCGTCCTCGCCTACGGCACGGTGGTCAGCTCGATCATCGCCATGATCATCGCGGTCCCGATCGCGGTGGGCATCGCGCTGTTCATCTCGCACTACGCCCCGCGCCGGCTGGCCACCCCGGTCGCCTATGTGATCGACCTGCTCGCCGCGGTCCCCAGCATCGTCTACGGCCTGTGGGGCGCGCTCTTCCTCGTGCCGCATCTGACCGGCCTGTACACCTGGTTCGACGACTACCTGGGCTGGACCGGGATCCTCAGCTACCAGGGCGGCGCCGCGCGCTCCCTGTTCACCGTCGGCATCCTGCTGGCGATCATGATCCTGCCGATCGTCACCAGCGTGAGCCGCGAGGTGTTCCGGCAGGTCCCGAAGATGCACGAGGAGGCGGCGCTGGCGCTCGGCGCGACCCGCTGGGAGGTCATCCGGATGGCGGTCCTCCCGTTCGGCCGCTCCGGCATCATCAGCGCCTCGATGCTGGGTCTGGGCCGTGCGCTGGGCGAGACCATGGCGGTCGCCACCGTGCTGTCCCCCAACTTCCTGATCGAGACCAGCCTGCTGGACCCGGGCGGCGGCACCTTCGCCCAGAACATCGCCAGCCGCTTCAAGGAAGCCGGCAACGACGGCCGTGACGCGCTGATCGCCTCCGGTCTGGTGCTGTTCGTCATCACCCTGCTGGTGAACGGCGCCGCGCGAATGATCATCGCCCGCCGCAAGGAGTACTCGGGGACCGCCGCATGAGCACTGTCGTTGACAAGAACGCCGCGCGCCACGGCTCGAGCCTCCAGCAGGCCCGGCTGCCCGGGTGGGCCCCGTATGCCCTGGTCGTGGCCTCGCTGGGCCTGGGAGCGGGCATCGGCACGGCCCTAGGAATGGGCAATCCGTTCCAGATGGGCCTGCTCGCCGCCCTGGTCTTCATCATCGCCTCGTACGCCCTCGGCGCCGTGGTCGAGGGCGGCCGGCAGGCCAAGAACCGGCTGGCCACCAGCCTGGTGTGGGTCTGCTTCCTGCTCGCCGTCGTCCCGCTGCTCTCCCTGATCTGGGAGACCATCGACCGGGGCCGGACGGTGCTCGACGGCTACTTCCTGGCCCACTCCATGGAGGGTGTGCAGACGATCCTGCCCGGCGGTGGCGCGTACCACGCGATCATCGGCACCCTGGAGCAGGTCGGCCTCGCCGCGCTCATCGCCGTTCCGATCGGCCTGCTGACCGCCATCTACCTGGTGGAGTACGGCCGCGGCCGGCTCGCGAAGGCCGTCACCTTCTTCGTCGACGTGATGACCGGCATCCCCTCGATCGTCGCCGGTCTGTTTATCCTCAGCTTCTGGATCATCATCCTCGGCTTCAGCTACTCGGGCTTCGCCGGTGCCATGGCGCTGGCCATCCTGATGATGCCGATCGTCGTCCGCTCGACCGAGGAAATGCTCAAGCTGGTCCCGGACGAGCTGCGTGAGGCGTCCCTCGCGCTCGGCGTGCCCAAGTGGCGCACCATCCTCAAGGTGGTGCTGCCCACCGCGATCGGCGGGATCACCACGGGTGTGATGCTCGCGGTCGCCCGTATCGCCGGTGAGTCCGCGCCCATCGTGCTGCTGGTCTTCGGTGCCACGGGGATCAACAACAACCCGTTCGAAGGCGCCCAGTCGTCGCTGCCCTACTACATCTACGAGCAGTGGCAGCTCGGCAACGAGGCCTCCTTCAACCGGGCCTGGGCAGCGGCGCTCGTGCTCATCGCCTTCGTCATGATCCTGAACCTGGTGGCCCGCGGCATCGCCCGCTGGAAGGCCCCGAAGTCCGGCCGCTGAGGCCAAGAAGAAGAGAAGTGATTCACATGGCCAAGCGCATCGACGTCAGCGGGCTCACCGCCTACTACGGCAGCCACAAGGCCATCGAGGACATCTCGATGACCGTCGAGCCCCGCTCGGTGACCGCCTTCATCGGCCCGTCGGGCTGCGGCAAGTCCACCTTCCTGCGCACCCTCAACCGGATGCACGAGGTCACCCTCGGCGGCCGGGTCGAGGGCAAGGTGATGCTCGACGACGAGAACCTCTACGGCTCGGGCGTGGACCCGGTCTCCGTGCGGCGCACGGTCGGCATGGTCTTCCAGCGCCCCAACCCGTTCCCGACGATGTCCATCTTCGAGAACGTGGCCGCCGGGCTGAAGCTCAACGGCTCGTACAAGAAGAGCGAGCTCGGACACGTCGTCGAGAAGTCCCTCAAGGGCGCCAACCTGTGGAACGAGGTCAAGGACCGGCTGAACAAGCCGGGCGCCGGACTCTCCGGCGGTCAGCAGCAGCGGCTGTGCATCGCCCGCGCCATCGCGGTCGAGCCCGATGTGCTGCTGATGGACGAGCCCTGCTCGGCGCTCGACCCGATCTCCACGCTCGCCATCGAGGACCTGATCGGTGAGCTCAAGGAGCGCTTCACGATCGTCATCGTGACGCACAACATGCAGCAGGCGGCGCGCGTCTCGGACCGTACGGCCTTCTTCAACCTGGCCGGTGTCGGCCAGCCGGGCAAGCTCATCGAGATCGACGAGACCGAGCGGATCTTCTCCAACCCGTCGGTGCAGGCGACCGAGGACTACATCTCCGGCCGCTTCGGCTGACCAGGCCCCTCGCACGACCGGCGAGGACAGAGCGTCCTGCGGTGCTGCATGGCGGTGCCACCGCAAGACGAAGGGCCCGCCCCTGGCTCCCGGGGGCGGGCCCACTTTCATCGGCCCGCGTTCATGGGCCCACTTCGTGCGCGGTGCCGGCGTGCTTCGTATGCGGTGTCGGCGTGCTTCGTATGCCGTGCGTGTGCGGTGCGTGTGCGGTACAGCGTGCGGCGGTCAGCCGAAGGCCAGATTGACGATCCAGTAGCTGAGCGCTGCGACTCCGGCCGCCGCGGGCATGGTGATGAACCAGCCGAGAATGATGTTCTTCGCGACCCCCCAGCGGACCGCGCTCACCCGCTTGGTCGCCCCCACGCCCATGATCGCCGAGGTGATGACATGGGTGGTCGAGATCGGCGCCTGGAACATGAACGACGCCGTGTACATGACGCCTGCCGCGGTGGTCTCCGCCGCGAACCCCTGCGGCGGGTCCAGCTCGATGATCCGCCGTCCCAGCGTGCGCATGATGCGCCAGCCGCCCGCGTAGGTGCCGAGCGACAGCATCGCGGCGCAGGAGATCTTCACCCACACCGGAATCGCGTCGCCTTCGTCCTCGACACCCCCGATGACCAGGGCCATCACCACGACACCCATGGTCTTCTGGGCGTCCTGGAGGCCGTGGCCGAGCGCCATGCCCGCCGCCGAGACGGTCTGCGCTATCCGGAAGCCGCGCTTGGCCTTGTGCGGGTTCGCGTCACGGAAGATCCAGAGGATGGCCACCATCACGAAGTAGCCGAGCACCAGGCCGACGATGGGCGAGAGGACCATCGGGATGACGATCTTCTCCAGCACCCCGTCCCAGTGGACCGTGCTCGCCCCCGCGAGCGCCGCGCCGACCAGCCCGCCGAACAGCGCGTGTGAGGAGGAGGACGGCAGACCGTAATACCAGGTCACCATGTTCCAGGTGATCGCGCCGACCAGCCCGGCGAACAAGATCATCATGCCTTGGTCGCCGGTGGGGGTGGCGATCAGGCCCTCGCTGACGGTCTTGGCGACGCCGCTGCCGAGGAAGGCACCCGCGAGGTTCATCACGGCGGCCATCGCGAGCGCCGCCCGTGGGGTCAGCGCCCGGGTGGAGACCGAGGTCGCGATGGCGTTGGCCGAGTCGTGGAAGCCGTTGGTATAGGTGAAGAACAGCGCGACCGCGATGGTCACGACAAGCGCGAAGGTGTCCATGCCCGGGCTCAGGACTCCTTGACGGCGATGGTCTCGACCGTGTTCGCCACATGCTCGAAGGCGTCGGCCGCCTCCTCCAGCACATCGACGATCTGCTTGAGCTTGAGCACCTCGATGGCGTCGTACTTACCGTTGAAGAGGTGGGCCAGGAGCTTGCGGTGGATCTGGTCCGCCTGGTTCTCCAGCCGGTTGACCTCGATCCAGTACTCCGTGAGGTTGGTCATGGTGCGCAGATTCGGCATCGCCTCGGCGGTCAGCTCGGCCGCCCGCGCCAGCACCTCGATCTGCTGCTCGACGCCCTTGGGCAGCTCTTCGACCTGGTAGAGGACGACCAGGTCGACGGCCTCCTCCATGAAGTCCATGATGTCGTCGAGGGACGAGGCCAGAGAGTAGATGTCCTCGCGGTCGAACGGCGTGATGAAGGAGGAGTTCAGCTGGTGGAAGATCGCGTGCGTGGCATCGTCCCCCGCGTGCTCCGCGGCCCTCATCCGCTCCGCGATCTCGGCACGAGCGGAGGAGTCCGCCCCGAGCAGTTCCATCAGGAGCTTGGAGCCGGTCACGATGTTGTCCGCGGACGCGGCGAACATGTCGTAAAAGCTCGTCTCCCTGGGGGTCAGACGAAAGCGCACTGGGGATCCTCGGAATGCAGCGGATGGGGACTCGACGATGCTAGGCGCATCTTCCGGCCACGGTAACCGGCGATCCCAGTGTCGCCCATTGGGCAGAGTGCTCAGCACGGGGGCCCGGTTCGACCGTAAAAAGCGGTACCATATACCCACTGGGGGTATATGCGGACATAGCGTAATCAACGGGAGGAAGCCATGACGACCTCGGCGGCCGACACCACCGCGCCCACCGACGGCGACGAGCGGGGCCAGGCGTCCGGGCACACCTCCGCCCAGGACTCCGTACCCCACGGTGGGCATGGATACGCCAAACAAAAAGATCAGCATCTGAAGCGGCTGCGCCGGATCGAGGGCCAGATCAGGGGATTGCAGCGGATGGTCGAGCAAGACGTCTACTGCATCGACATACTCACCCAGGTCTCGGCGAGCACCAAGGCGCTCCAGTCCTTCGCCCTCCAGCTGCTCGAGGAGCATCTGCGCCACTGTGTCGCCAGCGCGGCCGTGGAGAGCGCCGCCCAGGGCGAGGCGGAGGGCACGGGAGAGGTCGACGCCAAGGTGGCCGAGGCCACGGCGGCCATCGCCCGGCTGCTGCGGACCTGAGCGCCGGTACGGGCCGCCCGGTACGGGCCGACCGGTGCGGGCCGTTCCCGGGTGAGCGGTGATACGCGCCGTTCCCGGGTGAGCGGTGGTACGGGCCGTTCCCGGGTGAGCGGTGGTGCGGGCCGTCAGCGCCGGTACGGGCCCGTTCCCGGGCGTGGACATGACCGTCAGCTCGCCTCTCGCCGGACGGGGCCCCTGGGCGCCCGCCGGCGAGACGGCGGCATCGACATGGCCAGGGGGCGTCCGCTACGGGGCGTCCGGGCTCCCGGCACCGGCCTCCGGGGCGGCCTTCGCCTCCTCGGCGCGCTTCGTCTCCTCGGCGCGCTTCGCCTTCTCCGCGCGCTTCGCCTTCTCGGGGCGCTTCCCGTCCTCGGCGCCCTTCCCGTTTCCCTTGGCGCCCGTGGTCCCCTCGGCCGAATCTGATCGGTCGGCCTGCACCCGGAGCACCTCGTCGATACGGTCCGTACTGAGCCTGTCCTCGTCCGCGCTCGACGCAGCGATCATCAAGTCACCATAGAGATCGATTTCGACGAGGGCCACGGGGTCCGGGCCCGACGAGCCGCGACGCGCAACCACGTGTTTCACCTCCTCCAGCGAGCACCTGCGAGCACTTTCGAGCAGCGGCTTCCCAGCGTAGGGATCGGTACACACTCCGCGCATGGCACGGATGGGCCATTTCGAAGGGCAAAGCGGGCCCCTCCGACTACTTCTGAGGTGATCCGACCTTTCCTGCGTAGATATCCGTGGGCTTGGGGAGCTCAACCTCGGCGGGGGCCCCGAAGTCGTACAGCTCCGTGGTCGAAGCGACCCCCAGTTCGCCGCGCCGCCGCCCGGCGGCGTCCGGGCTCTCCGCCGCCTCCTGGCCGTCGGCCCGGCTGGTCACCGTGAACCGGTGCCGCACCTCGCGCAGCCGGCCGAGTCCGTCGAGATACGCGTCGAAGCGCACCGTGCTCTCGTCGAACCCCCTGGCCGCGGCCACCAGCGATCCCCGCGCGCCCTCCGACGCGGCCCGCGCCGCCCGGCCGATGTCGGTGGTGCCGCGGTAGTGGCGCACCAGGTCTCCGCCGAGCCCCTCCTCGCCGACCAGGCTGGCCTCCCGCACCCCGCGCAGCAGCTCGGCGGCGGTCAGTGGATCCGTGGCCCCGCCGGTGACCAGATTCCCATCGGGAATGTCCGTCGTATCCACCCGCACCCATTTGTCGCGGGGAATGCCCGCACCGCGATTGCGCATGAAAAGCGCCCCGGAGGTCAGGAGTTCGGTGATCGGCGCATGCTCGGCGGTCCCCATCGCGTCCCTCGGCAGCAGCAGCCGCAGCCGTCCCTGCCGCTCCTCGAAGTCGTACGCGCCGGCGCCCCGGATGGCCACGCGGGTGCCGCCCGTCGCCGTCTCCATGGTCGTACGGACCCGGGAGCTGCCCGACTTGACCAGCACATCCGCGGCGCGGTGCAGGACCATGACCGCGCTCTCGCGTGCGGTGCCGCCCGGTCGTTCATCGGCCGCCGTCTCGGTGGAGCAGCCGCTCACAGTCGCCAGCGACACGGCCAGCAGGCCACCCGACACGACCCCGGTGACGGCTCTCACCCGTCTCCGCACACCGAGCCCGCGCTGCTGGAACACCATCGACCGCCGACCCCCTGGCCACGCTCGTCCCGCTTGGTACTTGTTCGTTTAACGATTCACACCGGTGGCTCGTCACGGCCCGGTAGCGTGGTCATGTGCTCGACTCAGGCGACATAGGCCCCGGCCAGAACCGCACCACCACCGTGGAGCGGGGCTCCTTCTCCATCGCCCGCTGCACCTGCGGCTGGTCCGGTCCGGCCCGTCGCGCCAGAGCCGTCGCCCGCGATGACGCGGCAGCTCATGCGACGGCCCGTCACATCTCGTCCGGCACAAGCGATTCATCGGACTTGTCCGATTAGTGCGGATCGGACTCGTCCGATTGGCGCGGGTTGTCCGTCCCCCGACAACTCTTCGGCCACGAGCGGAACCACACCCCCCGGTCGACCCCTCTGACCAAAAGACCGGGCCGGCTTCGCGGTGGCCCGGTCGACGGTTGAGAGCAGCGTCGACTGGGAGGGGACACCGCCATGAACCGGCGGACACTGCTGGCAGCGGGCACGGGGCTGGCGGCCACCGCCACAGGGGTCACCGCGTGCAACGATGACGCGGGGAAGGCCGGCGGTGACACGAGCCCGGTCGGCTCCTCCTCCTCGACGCCGGACGCCCGTTCGGCCTCGGCGAGCGGCAGTCGCCGCGCCGTCGACGGCAAGCCGAAGTCCGCGGACTGGAGCGCGCTCGGCAAGGACCTCCAGGGCGACCTGGTGCGCCCCGGAGACTCCGACTACACCTCCGCCAGCCGGCTCTACAACACCCGCTTCGACCATCTGCGCCCGGCCGCCGTCGCCTATATAGAGAACACCCCGGACATATCCGCCTGTCTGGACTTCGCCCGGCGCCATGGCGCCCCCGTCGCGATCCGCAACGGCGGTCACTCCTACGCCGGCTGGTCGAGCGGCGACGGCCGCCTCGTCATCGACGTCTCCGCGCTCTCCTCGATCCGTACGACCTCCGGCGAGGCCCGGATCGGCGCCGGCGCCAAGCTCATCGACGTCTACACCACACTGGGCGCCCGCGGGGTCACCGTCCCCGGCGGCTCCTGCCCGAGCGTCGGCATATCCGGACTGACCCTCGGCGGCGGCCACGGCGTGGTCTCCCGGGCGTACGGGCTGACCGCCGACAGCCTTACGGGTGCCACCATCGTCACCGCGGACGGCAAGGCCCTGGAGGTCTCCAAGAGCCGCGAGGCCGAACTGTTCTGGGCCCTGCGCGGCGCGGGCAACGGCAACTTCGGCGTCGTCACCGAACTGCGCTTCCGTACGCATGACGCGGCCGACGGCGTGACCTGTTACATGTCATGGCCATGGTCCAAGGCCGCGAAGGTGCTGAGCGCCTGGCAGAAGTGGGGCCCGGACCAGCCGGACGAGATCTGGTCGGCGCTGCATCTGTCGGCCGCCCCCGGTCGCACCCCGACCGTCTCCATCAGCTGCTTCTCGCTCGGCACCTACGGCGCGCTGCAGAACGCGGTGGACAAGCTCGCCGACGGGCCGGGCGGCCCCGGCCCCGCCTCGCAGGTCAGCCTGCGCCGCCGCGGCTACGTCGACGCCATGCGGATGTACGCGGGCTGCGGCGACACCTCCACGGCCAACTGCCATCTGCCCGGCGACAAGCCCGGCCGCAGCAGCTCCGGGGTGCTCAACCGCGAGACCTACGCGGCGCGCTCGGACTTCTTCGACCGCTCGCTGAGCCAGGCGGGCGTCCGGGCGATGCTGGACCAGCTGGAGCGCTACGGGCGGCGCACCGGGGGCGGGGGCGCGGTCAGCATCGCGCTCACCGCGCTCGGCGGGGCGGTCAACCGGGTCTCGCCCACGACCACGTCCTTCGTCCACCGCCGCTCGCGGTTCCTCGCGCAGTACACCGCTTCCTGGGCGGCGGGCGGCTCGGGCACCGCGGGCAACGCCTGGCTGGACGGCGCCCATAAGGCGATGCGGCGGTACGCCTCCGGGGCGGCGTACCAGAACTACACGGACGCGTCACTGAAGGACTGGCGCTCGGCCTACTACGGCTCGGCAGCCGACAAGCTGACGCGGGTGAAGAAGCGTTACGACCCGGACCGGCTCTTCGACTTCCCGCAGGCGCTGTGAGGTCTTCCCTCCGCCAGGGACTCCCGGGACCTCGGAGGTTCAGCGTCGGCTGATCCCCCGGAGATGACAGAAGGCCCGGCAGCCGCCGGGCCTTCGTCGCATCCGTGTTCGTGACGTCCGTAAGGGTGCCGCTAGGCCGTGCTCCGAAAGTCCCGCCTGCCCCGCGACGCTGGCACGCACGCTCGCCGCGTTGTCGGGATCGTCCGAGTAGGCCCGCCCCCAGACTCCGTCCGGGAGGTACCCCCGCGAGGACGACCCTCCGCCTCGCGATCGCACGCACCAGACGCCGCGGGGCCCCCCTCCGGGCGGACGGCGCTACTTTCGAAACACGCCCTAGGCC
>NZ_JAAAYH010000153.1:0-18503 GCF_018035285.1 Streptomyces sp. MK37H
GGCTGTCTGCGCGGGCGGCTGAGCACCGCGTCCGTGCTGCCGCTGTACTACTTCACCGCCGGCGACCGGCAGTGTGATCCCGCCGCCGTCCTGGACCGGATCGACACCGGCGAATGGGCTGACCCGGCATCGCTCCCATGACCGTGTAGCCCCCGCGGCCAGAGGCCGGCACACCGATAGCCTTGGCCGCTATGACGCGTGCTTGGATCCTGCCGACAGTCCTCGTGCTCTGCGGCGCAGCCCTCGCCACTGGGCTGATCTCCAGCGGAAACCCTGGCACAGCCGTAGCGCTCCTGCTGGTGTTCGTACTGCTCGCAGGCGTGAACTCGCCCCTGATCTTCCCGAGGTCGATCAGCGCACCGGAGGCACAACGCCGCAGCGCGGCAGACGGCCGTCCAGTCGTCTTCTGGCGGCCGGGCTGCGCGTTCTGCCTCCGCCTGCGCATCCGCCTGGGCCGCAGCGCCTGCCAGGTGCACTGGGTCAACATCTGGCGTGACCCGGATGGAGCGGCAACGGTTAGGGCGGCCAACGACGGTAACGAGACCGTACCGACCGTCGTCGTGGCAGGCCGGCCACACACCAACCCCGACCCCGCATGGGTACGCGAACGGCTCTCCCGTTCGGCGTGACCGTGGGCGGTGCCGCAGACCGCGTCCCACCGCGTCCCAGCGGTGCGTCCTTGGAGGCGGTGTCGCCGCAGGTCAGCGAGTGGGACGTCCCTCGAATGCCTCAATCCGTCGCGGGCCCTGGCAGATGACCGGACGGGTCGGCAGTCTCGGTGCTGAGGGTCGGGCGGCGCGGTCCACTCCGCGCCGCCCGACCACAGATGCAGACGTTCGCTTCTGAAGGGACTTGCTGACGTGGCCGAACCTTCGACGTCCCCGTCACCGGCGCCCGGCACCCCACCGTCCCCGGGCACTTCCAGCGGAACAC
The DNA here is from genome assembly GCF_018035285.1 of Streptomyces sp. MK37H. Classification (NCBI taxonomy): domain Bacteria; kingdom Bacillati; phylum Actinomycetota; class Actinomycetes; order Kitasatosporales; family Streptomycetaceae; genus Streptomyces; species Streptomyces sp. MK37H. The sequence goes on from NZ_JAAAYH010000153.1 coordinate 934, forward strand.
AGCGCAGCCCACGACCGGTGCCCTCGCCCAAACCCCAGCCTTCCCCGCATCCCGTTCCGCCGTGGGGCGACGCGCCGGATCTCCGGGTCAGCCCGCAATGGCTGGAGGGCCGGGCGGGGTACTGCGACGACGCGTGTGAAGTGCTGTGGCGGATCCTGGGACCTGCCAAGGAGGCCTTCGACGCACTGGGAAGGGCGGCTCCCGGCTGGAGCTTCGTCGACAGCATCGACGAGATGGAGGGGCGCTGGAAGAAGCTCAACGGCTTTGTGCGGCAACGTCTGGGGACGGCCGCCGACAATTTCCGGCTCAGCGCCGGCGAATACGACCGCGTCGAGCAGGACCGAAGGCGTGATTTCCGCCAGATCGGCGGCTGAGCGACATGCTGACCGGACATATACCTGTCCGTGTTGAGACGCACTAATGTTGAGACGCACTAATGGGGGGGCGGAGCCAATGATCAGCATCTCGGAGCTCATGCAGCTCGACATCAACGCGTTCGAAACCTTTGCGGACAGCTGGGCGGCCATCCACCGGAAGATCCAGTCGACGCGGACGGAGTTCCACGACGACGTAGTACGCCCAGTTCACTCGGAGCACTGGATCGGTGAGGGCGGCAAGGCCGCACAAGGCTACTGCAACCGTATTCTGCTCGATGTCGACGCGCTCGACGCAGAGGTACGCGGTCTGCGCAAGTACCTCGACGAGACGGCTGACGGGGCCATCGGACGTGGTGGAGCCAGTGGTCTTGAGGGCCACCGGCAGGCGGTAGTGGAATTGCAGCAGCAGGTCCTCAACGCGGGCATGACGGTAAGCGATACGGGCGAGGTCCGCTGGTCGGAAGTTCGCACGCCAGGACCGCTGTCACCCAGCGACAAGCAACACATCGCCGAGCGGAACAGCACGGCCGCACAACTGGAGCAAAAGATCAAAGCAGAACTGTCGGCGGTGACCGAGATCGACCAGCAACTGGCTCGCGACCTCAAGGTCATCTTCGGTACGCCGGACAACTTCGAAACGGAGAACCGGAAGTACGGGATCACCAACCCGGGATTCGATGACTGGTTGACGTACCAGAAGCTGAAGGCTGTCGAAGCGGGCATGCGGAGCTATGAGGGCTGGCCCAACGCATCAGCGCTCCTCCACCACTACCTGGAGGGGAACGGTGACCCATATCAGATCGACCCGGCCACCATGCTTGCCGATATCCCGCAATTCCAACGAGATCTCAACGGCACTCTGGACGGCGTACGCCAAGGGGCGGACGGTAAATTCACCACCCCCTGGACGACGACGGCACCCCGGACCTCCGACGGCGGGAAAAGCCTGGACTGGTTCTACGCGCTCAACCACTTCCAGTACCGCACAGTCGGCGAGAAGCGCGATGGGCGCATCACTTACCACATTGAGGTCCAGAAGCGATACGACTGGGGTATCCCCAGCGAGCATCGCAGCAATGTCTCGGGTGCGGGTATCACATTGGAGCAGGCCGATATCGCGCACCTGAACACCAGTGGCATGGCGCGCGACTTCGATGTCCACGGCCGCTCTGGTGAGAGGACCGAACATGGATAGGTCCGACCAGCGTAATCCCGTGCGGCGCTGATGGCCGCTTCGACGCTGTCGACGAACGTGAACGGCGCTGTGCCGGCGTGCTCGACGTCAATCCCTTCGAGGCCCTACCCGACCCCGACACGGGCTCGGACGAGGCCAAGGACGAGGCCGAGGCGATCCTGGGCTCGCGGCCTCGGTCGCTGCTGAGCTGACGGAGAGTGTCAACGCTGAGGAGGCCGGGGTCAGCCCCCGGGGCGGGTGATCAGGCGGCCGCGGACCTTGCCGTGGCGGAGCCGGTCCAGGCCCTGGTTGAGGTCGGCGAAGGGGATCTCCTCCACGATCGGTTCGATCCGGCCGTCCGCGATGAAGCCCAGGACCTGTCGGTATTCGTCCTTGCTGGCGCCGTAGGAGCCGCGGAGCTGCACACTTTTACGGATGAGGCTGCCGTTGGAGAAGGTCGTGGTCTTGGTGCCGAGGCCGACCATGACCACACGGCCGTGGCGGCGTACGGCATCGATCGCGTCGGATGTGGTGGAGCCCACGCCCGCGAAGTCGATGATGGCGTCGGGCCGCAGGTCCGCCAGCGCGGCGGTGTCGGTGAAGCATTCGCGGGCACCCGCCGCGTGGGCGGCCTGGAAGGTGTCGGGGTTGATGTCCACGCCGTAGACCGTGGCCCCCGCGATCACTCCCGTACGGACTCCGTTGAGGCCGAGGCCGCCCAGGCCGATGACAGCGATCACCTCGCCCGGTTTGGCCTGGGCTTCGGTGCGGACCGCGTGGTAGGCGGTGACGACGGAGTCCGTGGCGACGGCCGCATGGACGGTGGAGACGTTGTCGGGCAGGGGGACGAGGGTGGAGGCATGGGCCACCAGGCGTTCGGCGTAGCCGCCGTCGACGCCGATGCCCGGCGCGTAGGACGCCTGGACCTGCGGGTGCGCGATGATCGCGACGGCCACGCGGTCGCCTGTCGCATAGCCCTCCACGCCTTCGCCGAGGGCGGAGACGGTGCCTGCGACCTCGTGGCCGAGAGTGAAGGGCGGCCGGCAGATGGGCTCGATCAGGCCGTCGATCATATGGACGTCGGAGTGGCACAGCCCGGCGGCCTCGACGTCCACCACGACCCAGCCCGGATCGGCTACCGGGTCCGGCAGTTCGGCACTCTGCAGCGGGGCGCCCTGTGCCACGTACCGGAATGCCTTCATCGATTACTCCCAAGGCTCGTCGACTGAGGAACCGCCGCAGCCTATCGCCGTGTCAGTTTCCGCCTGTGAGCGGGCCGTTGGCCGGTGACCGGGTGAATCTCAGTGGCGGCCCCTGGCCGCGACTCAGTGATGGTGAGGTCGGACCAGGGGCCGAGGCGCGCCCAGGGGAGGTACGACCACGGTCCGATCTGGAAGTGTGGCCCGGGCTCCGACGACGTGGCGTGTGCGGTGGCGACATCGTTGCCTCATGACCGTCACTTCTTCGTCAATCGCCGCGCCGCAGGCTCTCTTTCCGGGACGCTGGGTGGGCGGCGCATCCCTCGTGGTCGGGCCCTTGCTGGTGCTTGCCGGTGTGCTGCTCCGGGTGCGCTTCGGCTTCTTCTTTCCCGCGCAGCTGAGCGCCTACGAGCGCCATCCGGATCTCATGACGGCCTCTTACAGTCTTGTTGCGGCGGGGTGGGTGCTGCTCTGGCCGGGAGTGGCGCTCCTGGCCGCCCGGATCGGTGCGCGTTTCCGGGAGCTGGCTGTGTGGGGTGGTGTTCTCACGGTCCTGGGCCTGTTCGCCCGGGCCTTTCACGCAGGCGTGGACCACGCGGACTTCCAGCTGGCGACCGCCCGGGGTGCGGCGTCGGCGGCCCGCACCGTGAGCGAGACCTATGGCGCTTTCCATGTCTTCAGCGCGCTGAACGCCGCCATCATGGGCGGCTGGATCCTGCTGGCCATCGGCGCCTACCGCGCACGGGTGCTCGGACGCCTGCGTGCGGTGGCCCTGGGCCTGGTATCGGTGATGCCACTGGGAGTGCTGAAGGGGACGACCGCGTGGTCGGTCGCGGCTGCCACAGGGCTGTGCGTGGCGCTCGTACCGCTGGGCGTGGCCGCATGGCGTACAGGGCCAACGCCGCGGGCGGCCACGGTCGTCGGGAGACTTGTGCTGGTGTGCGTGGTGGGCACCGCGATGTTCTGCCTCGGGCAGGCGGGATGAGCGCTCGGTATTGTCGTGCGGTGCGCATTGTGCGGTGGCGCCCGCGGACCGGGCCGCATCTGCTGGCAGTCGACGCCTGCGTGGCGGGCGTGGTGACGGCCGCGTATGTGGCACTGGCCGGGCACGGCGGGTCCGACGGCCTGCCCGGGTTCTCCGGCCCGGTGTGGGCGGGCTGGCTGGTGGCGACGGGTGTGGGAGCACCGCTGGCCGTCCGGCGTCTGTGGCCCCTGCCTGCCCTGGCGGTGGTGCTGGGCGCCACGGCAGCGGCGACGCTCCTCGACATCACCCGCGACCCCTACCTCTCCACCGCCCTGGCCCTCTACGCGGTGGCGCTCCTGGTACCGCCCCGCCGGGCCGTGGCGGCGCTCGCACTGACCCTGGCCGTCTCGGCGGCCGCGGTCATCACCGGGGAGGCGGTGCTGACCCCGTCCGGGCCGTGGCCGGAAGCGGTCGGAACCGCGGCGTTGGTGTGGCTGGTGGTCGGTGGCGCATGGGCCGCGGGCCGTGCCGTACGTCAGCGGCGGGCCCGGGCGGCGCGGCGGGAGCGGCGCCTGGCCGAGGAGGCGCTGGCCGAGGAGCGCCTGCGCATCGCCCGGGAGTTGCACGACATCGTCTCGCACAGCCTCAGCGTGATCGTCGTCAAGGCGTCCGTCGCCAACCACGTGGCCAAGGAACGCCCCGAGGAGACACGGGACGCCATCGGCGCGATCGAGCGGACCGGCCGGGAAGCGCTGACCGAGATGCGGCGCGCCCTGGGCATGCTGCGCGGCGACACCGCCACACCGCACACGCCAGATGCCGACGCCGGACCGCACCCGCCAGGTGCCGGTTCGGCGCAGTTGGCACCCCCTCCCGGACTGGACGACCTGCCCTCCCTGGTCCGGCGCGCCGAGCAGGCGGGCATCCGCACCAGGCTCCGTACCCGGCTGGCGGCGGACCTCCCCGCGGGGACGGCACTCACCGCCTACCGCATCGTCCAGGAGGCGCTGACCAACGTCGTCAAGCACGCCGGCGACGGAACGCACTGCGAGGTCACCATCACCGCCGACTCGCGCGGCCAGGTGCACATCGAAGTGGTCGACGACGGAGCGGGGAGGGCGCCCGTGTCCGGTCGAGGGGACCTCAGGGGCGGTCACGGACTGGTGGGGATGCGGGAACGGGTGATGATGTACGGGGGGACACTTCAGGCCGGGCCGCGGCCCGGCGGCGGGTTCGCCGTCTCGGCCCGTCTCCCGGCCGAACCCGCGCACGGCACCGTACCGGACCGAAGGGAGCCGACCGCGTGACCGAACCGATCCGGGTCCTGGTCGCCGATGACCAGTCCCTGCTCCGGGGCAGCTTCCGGTTGCTCATCGACACCGCGCCCGGGCTGACCACCGTGGGCGAGGCCGGCACCGGCGCCGAAGCCGTCGAGAGCACCCGGCGGCTGCGCCCGGAGGTGGTGCTCATGGACATCCGCATGCCCGGCATGGACGGGATCGAGGCAACGCGGCACATAGCCCGGTCGCCCGAGACAGCTCGGACGAGCATCCTCATCCTGACGACCTTCGACCTCGACGAGTACGTGTACGGCGCGCTGCGGGCCGGGGCAGCGGGGTTTCTGCTGAAGGACACCTCGCCCGAGGCCCTGCTGGCCGGCATCCGCACCGTCGCCGCCGGAGAGTCCCTCCTGGCACCCTCGGTGACCCGGCGCCTGATCGCCGCGTTCGCCCGTCTTCCGCACGCCTGCCCGGCGCCCGGCTCCTCGCTGGAGAACCTCACGGACCGCGAGCGAGAGGTTCTGCTGCTGGTGGCCCGCGGCCTGTCCAACACCGACATCGCCGAATACCTCCACCTCAGCCACGGCACCGTCAAGACACACATCGGCCGGCTGCTGAGCAAGCTGGAAGCGCGCGATCGTGCGCAACTCGTCATCACCGCCTACGAATCAGGTCTCGTCACGGCGACCAGCGGCTTCTGACCAGCCCCGGCGAAACCCATGCGGTCACCGCGCTAGCTTCGGCTGCGCGTCATCGACATCAGCAGCCCGTGGGTCTCGTCGTCGGCGGCGACTACAAGCCCACGGCCCGCCTCGCCTATCGGGGCACCGTCGAGTCCGGTGACAACGCAGCCGGCGGCCCGGCACAGGGCGATGCCGGCCGCGAAATGCACGCTCCTGGAGAGGGCGCCGCCATCGGTGACATACGCGGCGCGCTTGCCGGCAGCGACCCAGGCCAGCGCCAGCGTCGTGGATACGACGCGCGGCCGGAAACGTGCGACGAACTCAGGGTGGGCCAGCAGATCCACGGCCCGGAACCCGGGCGCACTCGGGAACGGCGGATCCAGGTTGACGTCCACCAATCGGGTAGCGGACGTGGGCGTCAGCGGCGCGTCGTCGGCCCCGTCACGCCGTACCCAGGCGGTCTCCCCGTCGGTGAAGAAGACCTCGCCGCTGAAGGGGTCGGCCACCGCCGCCGCCCCATCGCACAGCGCCACGTTGACGGCCACCAGCATGTTGCCCACGGCGTAGTTCAGCGTGCCGCACAGGGGGTCCACCAACCACTGGCGCACAGCGTCGGCAGCGCCCTGCTGCCCGCCTTCCTCGCCGAGCACCGCGTCATCGGGCCGTGCGGCACGGATGACGCCGAGGATCGCCTTCTCGGCCTCCACATCGGCGGCGGTGGCAAAGTCCCCGGCGCCCTTGTCGATGCGGTTGAGCCGCCGTCCGTACATGTCGCGGACCACGTCCGCGCCTGCCCGCACCCCGGCTATCGCGACCGCGGCATCGTCGGAGCTCGCGTATGAGTTGGTCATGCCGCGCAGACTACCGAGGCGAAACCACCGCCCCGGCGAACCTTCACGGTCACAGCACTACGGAAGCTCGCGGCGGACGAGCGCCTGGCTGAACGGCTCCCCGGTGGTTCGGGCGTATGCCATCCGTTCGCGTACCTCGTGGAGTGTGCGCGGGCGGTATCCGGGGCCTCCGCAGCAGCTCTTGTGGAATCGCACGCCTGCGTGGAGCAGCACGGAAAGCACCCTCCACCCCTCCTTGTCCCGCCGGCGAGGGGCAGCGAAGGCGGACCCCACGTGGATCATCGGCTTCGCGCAGCGCGGGCACAGCCGGTCGTGGTCACCGTGGTAGGGCTGCTTGTACGAGGCCCGGCATGGCAGACACACATACGAGGTCTTCGCGGGAGGCATGCGCTCAGGCTAGGTGGCTCGGCCATCGGCGGGCGACAGGTTTTCCTCCGCAGGCGGAGCGTGCGGCCGTCGGGGCTGGAATGCCGACCGTATCGACACCTCCGCTCGCGGCGAGGAACTGTCAGGGGCTGCTTGCGGGGTGGTGCTCGGCCCAGCCGGTGGCGGTCACCACCTCGCGCGCGATATCCACGACGGCACGCCCGTCCGTCGCCACCCGTACGGTCTCCGCGGTGGCCTGCTGGTCCAGCAGCCGTGCCTTGCGAGCACTGCCTTCCAGTTCCTGCTCGAGCTCCGAGCCGAGTTCCCGGCGCACCAGCCGCTCTCGGGCGGTGGCATCGGAGGCGGTGAGCAGAACCCGTATGATCCGTGTCCCCGTACCCATAGCGCGCTCGAACATTCCCGTGGACTCAGGCAGCACACTCACGGTGTTGGTGTAGATCAGTCGGCGGTAGCCGCGTCGGGCGAAGTTCGCCCACACGGCCGTCAGGTTGCTTTCGGTGATATCCGAGCGGTGGGGATCTCCCTCCGGGGCCGGATGGACCTGCCCCATGAAGTCACCATCTATGACCGCGTGCGACACGGCTGCGGCCCGCAGTACGGCCGATACCTCCCACCCCACCGTTGTCTTGCCGACTCCGGCCCGCCCTCCGATGAGCAGTACTTCCGCGTGATCCATGGGGGCAGCCTGCCATCACACATCCGTCTGAGGCGATCCGATATCGGTTGGCCACGTATCTCAGCGCGGGGAGTCGTTTCGAGGTGAGTGTGGGAGTCGGCGGCTCACTGGGTCCACTCGCCTTCGGTGAACATGTTGATCAGGCCGTGGGGTGCGTCGTCTCCGTAGAACAACTCGTGGACGTAGATGCCTTCGGTGGCGGCGGCAGCGCTGCGGGGGAACATGGCCTGCTCGTATCCGGTGAGCGCGGTCTCGACGTCGTCAGGGTGTGCGGCGAGGGCCTTGCCGAGTTCGGCGGCGTCGTACATGGCCAGGTTGGCGCCCTCGCCGTTCGGGAGCGAGAGGTGGGCGGCGTCGCCGAGCAGGGTCACCCCCGGCACCCGCTCCCACCGGTGCTCGACGGGCAGGGCGAAGAGGGGGCGCGGCACCGGGGCGGTGTCGCCGTCGGCGATCAGCGCGGTGAGTTCCGGTGCCCAGCCGGTGAACTCCTGCGCGATCCGTGCGGTGGCCGCGGCGGAATCGGTGAAGTCGATGTCCGCGAACCAGTCCCGCGGCCGGGCGAGCATCACGTAGGTGTGCAGGGTGCCGCCCTTCTCCCGGTGCGCCAGGAATCCCTTGCCCGGCGCGAGCGCGAACAGCGACCCGCCGCCGACCGCTTTCGCGCCGGCCGGGTGGCGGGTGTCGGCGTCGAACAGGTAGGTCTCGACGGCCGACATGCCGATGTACTCGGGGGTGGCGTCGGACAGCAGTGGCCGGACTCGGGACCACACGCCGTCCGCGCCGACCAACAGGCCGGTGGTGACGGTGGTGCCGTCGGCGAAGGCCACCTGGTGGCGGCCCTCGCCGAGGGCACGGGTCCCGCTGACCTTGCGCCCCCACCGGACGGTGTTCGCCGGGAGCGAGTCGAGGAGCATCTGCCGCAGCCCGCCGCGCAGCACCTCGGGGCTGTCACCCGTACCGTCGTCGGCCTTCTCGAACAGGACGGCCCCGTGCCGGTCGAGGACCCGTATCGCCTGGCGGCCCTCCAGAACGAGGCCGCGGAACTCGTCCGTCAGGCCGGCCGCCTCGAGAGCCGGCTGTCCGCTGTCCTCGTGGATGTCGAGCATCCCGCCCTGCGTGCGCGCCGTCGCAGAGGTCTCCGCCTCGTAGACGGTGGCCGGGATGCCGTGAACGTGCAGGACACGGGCGAGCGTGAGGCCGCCGAGTCCGGCACCGATGATGGTGACGTCAGTGGTCATGGTGGTCCCTTGCTGTCGCACGCCTGCCGGATGGGCGCCCGGCAGGATCGGTTTGAAAGGTTCCAGGCCCCGCCGACCGGTCACCGACAACGGACCGACAGCCACCGATGTGTGACCGACACCGTGGCTTTCCGCCCGATCACCCAGTTCAAAGCGCTGACCGGCAAGGGAAGGCTCAGCGCACTATCTGACGAGGTAAGCGACTTCCGCACGGGCGACACCCCGCTGCGCCGGGAGGAGAGGACGGCGGGCGGGGGAGCGGCGTGGTGATTGCGGGCGGCTCACCCGCGCACCAGCGCATCGCATGGCAGGGGCGGCAGTGTGCGGGGCTTGTGGGCGAATACCCATCGGTTGCCTGCCAGTGCGTCGTTGTGTTCGGGGCGTGGGCCGCGTCCGTGCTGGCGGGTGTAGTCGAAGGGGGTGTGCACGGTTGTGGTCCAGCCCTTGCCCGCGAGGTCGCCTGCGGAGTCGGGTCGTGGTTCTCGGTTGAAGAGGTTGAGCAGGTCGATGCCGATCTGGTGTTTCGTCGCGGTGTAGAGGGGGCTGTCGCGGTATTCGAGCAAGTCTTTGTCCAGTTTGACCTCGAACGCCAGCGTGCTTCCTCCCGCGCTCAGCCGGTCCACCGTGTGGATGAGGTTCGTCTCGGAGGTGTTGGGCAGGTAGAACAGCAGCCCTTCGGCCAGCCAGGCGCTGGGTGCGGCTGTGTCGAAGCCGGCGTCGGTCAGTGCTGTGGCCCAGTCGGCGCGCAGGTCGAGGGGGATCGGTACGCGGGCTGCTTTCGGGGTGGTCGGCAGTCCGCCGAGGACCTTGTGCTTGAACTCCAGCACGCCTTCCCTGTCGATCTCGAAGATCACACAGCCGGGAGGCCAATCGAGTCGGAACGCCCGCGAATCCAACCCCGCCCCGAGCAGGACCACTTGGCGGGCTCCCGCCGCGCGCACCGATTGGAGGAGGAAGTCGTCGAGGACCCTGGTTCGCAGGCCAAAGTAGCGGGCGAAGCGTCCCCATAGCGGGTTCGCGTCTCCGTCCGCGACCTGGTGTATGCGCACCGGCCAGTCCGCGGAGGCCGGTGCGGCGTGGACGAAGTGCTCCGCGTAGATGTCTTGTGCCAGGCTGTCGTGGCGATGGGTCTCGATCGCCCGGGCCGCGGCGACCATGAGTGCGGTCAGGCCGACACCCCCTTCCACGCCTTCCACACCGGTGTTGTGATGCGCTGTGTCGGTCATGTGTCCTCCGTTGGCCCCGCGGGAATCAGGACGGGTTTGACCACGCGGCCCGCGTCGCAATCGCGTTCGGCTTGGTTGATGTCGGCGAGGGGGTAGGTGCGGATCAGCTGGTCGAAGGGGAACCGCCCGGCCTGCCAGAGCCTGGTCAGCCGGGGGATCAGCAGTCCCGGCACCGCGTCCCCTTCGCAGATGTGGGAGATCCTCCGGCCCCGGTCCAAGGTCCCCGGTTCAAGTGGCAGTGGGGTGTGGAGGCGTGCTACGAGGCCGAGGTGGCCGGTCGGGCGCAGGGCCCGCAGGGCGTTGTTGATCAGCTGAGGGGAGCCCGTGGTGTCCAGTGCGTAGTGTGTTCCGCCGTCGGTCAGTTGCTGGATGCGGTCGGGCAGGTCGGCCGATGCGGTGTGCAGCGGGATCGCGTGGAGCCGCTCGGCGAGGGCCAGCCGCTCGGGGTGCCGGTCGACGGCCACGGTCACCGCTCCGGCGGCGGTGGCGGCCATTACCGCGGCCAGGCCGACCGCTCCGGCGCCGTAAACCGCGATGGTGTCGCCGGGGCCCACACCGAAGGAGTGGAAGACCGCTCCGGCGCCGGTGAGGAAACCGCAGCCGAGCGGTCCGAGGAGTTCGACGGGCAGTGTGGGATCGACCCGGACGGCGTTGCGGGCCGGGACCATCGCGTATTCGGCGAAGGAGGACTGGCCGAACCAACGGGGTGCCAACGCGCCTCCGTCCGCGTCGGTGAACCGCGCCGCGTGCTCCTTGCGTCCTCCGAAGAGGTTGAGCGTGGGGAAGGAGTCGCAGTAGGCGGGGGCCGCGCCCATGCAGTTCCGGCAGTGTCCGCAGGAGTCGAAGCTCAGAACGACGTGGTCGCCGGTGCTCAGGCCGGTGTCCGGGCCGCCTGTCTCCACCACGACTCCGGCTCCTTCGTGGCCGAGCACCGCCGGGAGCGGTGTGCGGCCGGCCGAGTGCCGGACCGCGAGATCGGTCCGGCACATCCCACAGCCCGCGATCTTCACCAGGACCTCACCGTCACCCGGCCCCGCATGCAGCATCACCTCCTCGAGGGTGAACCGGCTCTCGCAGGAGCGCAGTACCGCCGCGGCGAACCTCATCCGCACACGTCAACCGGACGGTGCACGACGAACGGGCTGAGGTTGCCATACAGCCCCCACGGCCCGCCCGCCACGCCGACACCGCTGTCCTTGATGCCCGCGAAGGGCTGGGCGAGGGAGGTTTCGGCGTGGTGGTTGATCCACGCTGTCCCGCATTCCAGCCGGCCGGCCACCGCCTCGGCCCGGTCCAGGTCGGTTCCCCAGACCGAGCCGCCCAGCCCGAAGCCGGTGTCGTTGGCCGCTTCGATGGCTTCGTCGAGGCTGACGTACGGCAGCACCGGCAGGACGGGGCCGAACTGCTCCCGCGTGACCACGGGGCTGTCGGGCGGGACATCGGCCAGGATGGTGGGGGCGAAGAAGTAGCCCGGGCGGTCCAGTCGGTGGCCGCCGGCCACGGCTCGGGCACCGTCTGCCAGGGCCCGGGCCGTGCAGCGCTCGACACGGGCCAGTTGAGGGGCGTTGCTGACCGGGCCCAGCTGCGAATCGGGGTCGAGGCCGGAACCGACGACGACGGTCTTCGCGCGCTGCGCGAGGGCTTCGACCACCTGGGCGTAGAGCCGGGCCGGGGCGTAGAGGCGCTTGACCGCCATGCAGACCTGCCCGCAGTTGCGGAACGCCGCCCAGAACAGCCGGTCCGCTATCCGCTCCACCTCCACGTCCTCCAGCAGGATGGCGGCGTCGTTACCGCCCAGTTCCAGGGTGACCCGGGCGAGCGAGGCGGCCGCGGCCCGCGCGACGGCCCGTCCGGTGGGAACCGAGCCGGTGAAGGTCACGTGGCGGATCCCCGGATGGGAGGCGAGGCGGGCGCCGAGCGGTTCGCGGCCGGTGACGATGGTCAGGACGTCCGGGGGGAGGGCCGTGGAGAGGACGGTCGCCAGCAGCCGTGTGGCGAGCGGCGTGAACGGGGAGGGCTTGAGCACCATCGTGTTGCCTGCGGCGAGCGCGGGCGCGAACTTCGCCGAGGCGAGCTGGAGGGGAAAGTTCCACGGGACGATCGCGGCGACGGGCCCGAGCGGTCGCCAGCGGATCTCACTGCGTACGGGCCGGTCGTCTGAGATCGGCTGGGTTTCGGGGTCCAGCTCGGCGAAATAACGCAGGCGTGCCGCCGTGCGGGCGACCTCCGCGTACGACTCGGCCAGGGGTTTGCCCTGCTCACGGGTGAGCAGCGGGGCGAGGTCGGTCCCGGCCTTCTCCACGGCGTCGGCTGCCGCGAGCAACGCGATGGTGCGGGCGGCGGAGTCGGCGCGCCAGCTGCGCCAGGCGGCGTGGGCCCGGCCGACGATGACGTCCAGCTCGCCCGGCTGCTGGTCGGGGGCCTCGTCGAAGGCCTCGCCCGTGGCCGGATCGAGGACGGCGAAGCACCCGCCGCGGGTCCCGGGCGTGCGAGGGGGCGGGCTGGTCGGCATACCGGCGGTCAGCCCGCGGTGGCGACGGACGCCGCGTGTTCCTGGACGTGCCGGTCCATCTCCGCCCGGAAGGCGGCCACCAACTGCGGCTTGATCCTTCCCTTGTCGCGGTCGCCTCCCTCGCAGACCGCGCCGCGCACCCCCACGATGTCGGTGCCGATGCGAGTGAGCGCGCCGAGGTCCGCGGCTTTGACGCTGCCGGCGAGGGCGGCGCGCAGACCGGCCTCGTGGGCCTGCCGGACAAACTCCGCGCAGAGGTCGGGCGGAACGTGGTCGAACAGTCGTGTCCCGTCTTTGATCGCGGTGTCGAGCATGGCCGCATCACAGCCGGAGCGGCGGGCGATGTCGGGCAGCGCGAGCGGGTTGACGCAGCCGATTCGGTGGGCATCGGCGTAGCCGGAGGCGACGACGAACGCGTCCGGCTGGTAGTCCTTCACTGCCCGGACGACCCCGCGCATGACATCGATGGCCTGTTCGGGCGTCGTGCATCCGTAGAGGCCGACCTTGATGTAGGTGGCTCCGGAGACCGCTGCCCCGAGTGCCGCCTGGGCCACCGTGCCGGGCTTGTAGGGGACGTCTCCCACGGTGGCGGAGACCGGCTTGTCCGCCGGGACCGCGTCGCGGATCTGCCGGATGACCCAGGGGAAGTTCGCGCCGAGCGAGCCCTCGTCGGGCTTCTTGACATCGACGATGTCGAGGTGTTCCGCGGCCTTCGCGCAGTCGAGGGCCTCCTCGACGCTGTCCGGGGAGATGAGAAGCAACAACGTGGCTTCCTTCCACCGCATGCCACCTGCCCAGGGGGGGGCAGGTATGCGGAGTCGTGTGGATCACGCGCGGTCCGCTCATCATTGCCGCGTCCCGTGGCCCATGGCAGGGCGCGCGGAGTCCGGACGGATCACTGCCATGACGTTCCGCGCCCCCAGCGCACACCGTCCACGCCGGTAGCCGGTGCGGCGATCGAGACTATGCGCTCTGCGCCGATTGCCGAATGATCAGGTCGGTCAGCAGGGCCAGCGGAGGCCAGCTGTCGCGACCCCGGCGGGCGACGGCGAAGGCGCGCAGGACGACGTCCGGCGCGGTGAGCGGCACCAGATGGACACCGGGCAACATGGAGGTGCCCATCGGCAGCAGCCCTACGCCCATTCCTGCCGCGATCATGCCCTGTACGAGGTCGAGGCTGTCCGCCTGGTGCGTGAGGTGGGGGGTGAAACCGGCCATGGAGGCGAGTGTCCGGATGACGGTCTCGTCACCGGTGTTGCGCGAGTTGCCGATCCAATCCGCCGTGCGGAACCAGCGGAAGACCTCCGGGGCGCCCGGTGCTGAGGGACGGGCGGCGTGGTCAGGAATGCCCAGACCCCAGGGAGCGGTCCACAGGGGGGTGATCACGACCGCGGGGTCCGGCTCGGCCGGTGCCAGGTTGTAGTCGTAGGTGAGCGCGAGGTCAGCCTCGTCGTTCGCCAGCAGATGGAGGGCTTCGGCGGGTTCGTGCTCACGGACCAGGATGCTGAGCTGAGGATGGCTTGTCGACAAGTTGCTGATGATGGGCAGCAGTTGGGCTCGGATAGCCGTGGCGAAGCCTGCCACGCGCACCGTGCCGGTCGGCGGGGCGTCGGGACTCAGGTCCCGCTGTGCGGCCTCGACCGCCGCAAGGATCGTCACGGCGTGTTCCGCCAGACGGCGGCCCGCCGGGGTGAGCCTGACCCTGCGCCCATGCGGCTCGATCAGTGCCGTGCCCATGTCCTGAGCTAAAGCGGCGACCTGCTGAGAAACCGTCGAGGTGGTAGTGCCGGTGGCCTCGGCCACGGCGCGCATCGAGCCTCGCCGGGCCAGCTCGGCCAGCATCTGCAGGCGGCGTGTTTCCATTCCCCCCATTGTCCATGAATCCCGAACGAATCATTTGGGATCGACACGTGGACGTGAACGGTGTCGAGGCTCTGTACTGGAGCCCATGAACGCTCCCGAACCGCCCGAGGCTCTCCCCTCCCGTCGCTCGCGCCATGCCGGCGCCGGTTTCTTCATGGCTGCCACCGCGATGTGTACCGTGCAGCTCGGATCGGCTCTGACAGTTCCGTTGTTCGGACAGCTCGGCGCGCTGGGAACCGCGGGGCTGCGCCTGGGCTGGGCGGGGCTGATTCTGCTGGTCGCCGTCCGCCCCCGGCCTCGTGATTTCAGCTCCCGGGATCTTCTTGCCTGCACGCTGCTCGGTCTCGTGACCGCCGGAATGATGGTCTTCTTCATGCAGGCGATCGCCCGTCTCCCGCTGGGAACCGCAAGCGCACTGGAATTCTTGGGACCGCTCACGGTCTCCCTCTTCGGGCCGAGGAAGGGACGCCTGATCTGGGCGGCCGCGGCGGCGACCGGCGTTGTGCTGCTGACCGAGCCCTGGCACGGCGGCGCCGACCTTCTGGGGGTGGGGAGCGCGCTGCTCGCCGCGGGGTGCTGGGCCGCGTACATTCTGCTGACCCAACGGGTCGGTGATCGTGTCACCGGCCTGAAAGGGCTGGCTGTCTCCATGCCGGTCGCCGCGGTGGTGGGGCTGGCCATCGCCTCCCCGGACCTCGCCGAACGCCTCACCTGGTCACCGCTGTGGACCATGCTGGCCCTGGCGGTGCTCAGCCCTGTGATCCCCTTCGCTCTCGAGTTCCTTGCCCTACGTCATCTGACCACGTCCGCGTTCGGCACTCTGATGAGCCTCGAGCCCGCCATCGCTCTCATGGTCGGTCTGCTCGTTCTCGGCCAGCGCCCCGGGGCGGCCGCGACGCTTGGCCTGGTTCTCGTGGTCGTGGCGAGCATCGGCGCCACCCGCGCCGGCGCCCGTCCCGCGGCATCCTCCCAAGAGGCATCAGCTTCCTGGAATGAGCCTGGCCCGGAGCCGGTACGACGCGATCAGGACCGGGCTGCCGTCTGCCAGGGCAGCCATCCGCTGTGATCCGACGGGCACGGCAAGCCGTCCCGGGCACTGGATGAGTCCAAGCGCCGTGTGGGCAAGCTTTCCACGCGGCTTGCCGTGTCCGGCCGGTCGACCTCGGCGGCCTGCCGAACCGGGGGAGGCCCCGCCAGTCGGACGACAAGCGTCGTCGGACCGGCGGGGCCTCCAAGGCCTCATATCATGAGCAGCAGCCGCGTGTGCGGTACCAGCTTCCGGTTCACGCTGGTGCTCTGCACGAAGATCGTGAAGTCGTCGTTGCGGTCCGGATTGACGCGAACTTCCGTGTCCGGCAGGCCGAGCAGGGATCGGGCCTCCGGCCCCGTGTACACCCGGTCCGTCTTCTTCTCCAGCACCGCGATCTGCTTCCGCGCCTGGATCTTCTCCGACTTGCTCAGCTGATAGAACGCACAACCGGTACGGAAGGTGTGCCCGCATTCGATGACCCATTCCCGGATCGCCGCATCGCGAGCCACCGGAATCAGCTGGTATTTCGACGGGTCCACCGGGGTGAGGCCGGCCGCCTTGATGGTGTCCTTGTTGACCGCCTCCGCACCCGTGGAGAACACCGCCCGCGATCCCCGGATGCCCCGGGCTCGGCCCACCATAAAGTTCTCGGTGGCCTGCTGGATAACCTGCCCTGCCTCCTCCAGACCCTGTGTGCTCGTGGCGTCCCAAATGGCGATGTTGTCCTTCGGGAAGCCGCACTGCATGGCCTCGCGCTTGCCCATCTGGTCCGGCACAAGGACGGCCAGCGTCCAGTTGTCCTCCTGCGTCTCCATCATCTTGGCCACGGCCTGAACCAGTTCACGCGGACTTTTGGTAAGGGCATCCGGGCAGCGATGACTCGCGTTCTCCTGGCCGTCCGTCAGCACGAACGTCAGGAAGCTGTGGTCGCCGTACAGTTGAGCGGTCTGCGCAAGCTCCCGCTGCGACTTGAGTGTGGCCGCCAGCAGAGCCGTCATTCCACCGACCCGGTAAAGCTGCTTCAGGGACGGCATCCGCAGCACGTCCTTGTCGTAGATGACGCACTCCACCTTGTCGGCGAAGACGTACACCGTAACGCGGGTTTCCTGGTCCAGTTCCTTCGATCGGCGGGCCAGATACGCAATCTGCTGGTCGGCGACTTCGACGACCTTGCCGCGCAAATGCGACATGGACGAACTGGCATCCAGCACAAGAGCAACGTGATTGATGTAGTTCTGGTCTCCGGACATGACCGCGCCCCCTCTTTTTCCTTCTCGATGCTCCTACCTTCTCACCCACCACTGACAATCGATCTTGGACTCCGATGGGTGGGACCTGGTGCCGTGCGGGCGAGTGAAGCGGCGTCAGGAGAAGAAGCGCACGTAGTCGAAGCGTGCGGTAACCCCCCTACCGGCCAGGGAGACGAGGCGATGGACGGGTCGGAGCCGGCGGGCAGATGCCAGACCCCACCCAGATGTAGTGCTTCCCCGCCCCGACTCGTGGCCGGCTGGAATCTGTGCTCGCCGGTCTTCGGATCGACGGTATGGCGCAGCCGCAGCCACATGGTGTCGGCCGACGGGCCCAGCCGCATCTCCGGCCGGCCGTCACGGTCCCGGCCGGTCCACAGGAAAGCCTGCCGTGACGGGCCGGTCCGTGTCGGAGCCAGATGGATCGAGTCCTCCGGGCTCTGGAAGGCGATCATTCCGGCCTGGCTGCGTCCGTCGGGAGCGTCGCTGATCGGGAAGCGCAGCTTGGTCTCGACCGTGTAGGTGCCGGTCGGAGCGTCACGAAGCAGCGCCGATGCCAATGTCCCCCTGCCGGAGAAGTCGGCATCCTGCGTCGGCCATACGTACTGGCCGTCGGCGACCTTCCCGTCGGCGGAGGAGCGGACCCTGCGCAGCGACGTGGAGGCCGCGCCCGCCGGTCGATGAAAGCGCCTGAGCTCGCCCGGACCGATCCCGGTCTCCGGCGTTCCCCAGGTGCAGCAGGGGGATATCACCAGCGAAGAGCCGGGGGACAGCCGGAGCGCGGCACATCGGTGGCACCTCTAGCGTGACGACCTATGAGCACGCCGTACCGAATTGACCGGAACAACGCCACGCGCCGGAGC
>NZ_JAAAYH010000154.1:0-18422 GCF_018035285.1 Streptomyces sp. MK37H
CGGGATTGCGGTAGATCTCGTCCGCACCGGCCTCCAACAGCATCTCCGCGGGAATGCCACCGGACTGCAGCGCGATAAAGCGCACCCCGGCCTTCACACACGCCACGGCGTCCCACACGGTGTCACCGACGAAGACCGCGTTCCGGGCCGGCACCCCGGCCTGCTCCAGGGCCTGCTCGACCGGATCCGGCGCGGGTTTGCCCTCCTCGACGTCGTCCGAGCTGAGCACGGTCCCGATGCCCTCGTCGGCGCCGATCGCGGCACGCATCGCGGCGAGTTCGTCCTGCGAGGCGGAGCTGGCCAGCACCAGGTACCAGCCGCGGTCGGCCAGGGTGCGCAGCAGGTCCGAGGCGCCGTCGAGGGCGGGCAGCCGGGGGAAGTACTCCGCGTACAGGGTCTTGTGCGCGGTGCTGATCCGCTCGTCCCCCGACCGGTCCCGGTCCTCCGGCAGCAGACGGTCCATGAGCTTGTCGGAGCTCATGCCGATGGTGTGGTGGATCTCCCGCATGCCCACCGTGTGCCCCGCCTGCCGCATCGCCTCCCACCAGGCGACGGTGTGCAGATAGTTGGTGTCCACGAGCGTGCCGTCCACATCGAACAGCGCGGCCCGGCGGCCACGGGCGTCCTGGTCCGAGGTGCGTTCGCTGCTCATCGCGTCTGCCCTCCCGGGGGAGTCGTACGAACGACGAGGTGGCCCCCACCCGCGGCGGGGGCCACCTCGTCGGAAAGGGGACTGGCCGGCACTCAGTAGTCGTAGTGGTGGTGGTGCCGGTGATGGTCGGGCTCCTCGACCACCGGGGGCGCCACGGCGCCCGGCTCGACAACGCGCCGACGCTTATAGACACTCACATACGCGCATGTGCCGATGATGCCGACCGCCATCAGAATCAGGCCGACCAGGTGGACGTTGAAGCCGTTGGCGTTCCAGTCGGTGGCGAAGGTGAGAATCCCTCCCACCGCGATCATCAAAATGCAACCGCCGAGGCCCATCAGTTCTGCCTCCGTACATGAGTTCGCTTTTTGTGGGCTGGTTTTCACCGAGTACCCAGGCCCGCCGGGGCCAATCTCACGCCCCGGCCTCCTCGCGCTCCACGGCCGCCACCGTCTCCTCCAGCGTCTGGCGGTCCGCCCGCGCCTTCGCCCGGTCCCTGGTCGAGGCGTCGGTGACATCGAGGAAGATCTGGTCGGCCTGCGGCCAGAACTCCGCCATCGCCGTCTTGACGCGCACCAGAACCTCCTCGACCTCTTCGCTGTCGAGTCCGGGGACGAGGTCGACCCGGGCCGCCACCAGCGTCGAGTCGTTGCCCAGACGCATCGTCAGCAGCGTGGTCACGGTGTCGATCTCCGGCTGCGCCTCGAGGAACCGGCGGAGCTCCCGGCGCTGGACCGGGTCGATCGCCTCACCGATGAGCCGCCCGCGCGACTCCCTGGCCAGCCGGTAGGCCACATAGACCAGCAGCGCCCCGATCAGGAAGGAGGCCGTGGCCTCGTAGACCACCTGGCCGGTGACCATGTGCAGCCACATGCCGAGCAGGGCGAACACCACGCCGAGACAGGCGGTGGAGTCCTCGGCCAGAACGGTGCGCAGTGTGGGGTCGTCACCCCTGCGCAGCTCGGTCGCCATGCCGCGGCCCGCTTCCCGTGCGTGCCCGCGCACCTGGACCAGCGCCCGGACCAGCGACGAGCCCTCGGCGATGAGCGCCACGCCCAGGACCCCGAGGCCCACCAGATAGCCGCTGTGGTCCTCGGAGCTGCCCGCGCTCAGCGCTTCGGCACCCTGGAAGAAGGAGAAGCAGCCGCCCATGACGAAGATGCCGACGGCGGCCAGCAGCGCCCAGAAGTAGCGCTCCTTGCCGTAGCCGAACGGGTGCTGGTCGTCGGGGGCCCGCCTGCTGCGTTTGAGGGAGGCGAGCAGGAACACCTCGTTGAGGCTGTCCGCGACGGAGTGAGCGGCCTCCGAGAGCAGTGCGGGGGAGCCGGCGAAGATTCCGCCGGCGGCCTTGGCCAGCGCGATCACCAGATTGGCACCGAGGGCGACGAAGACGGTGACGGCGGTCCGGGCGTCCTGGCCCTGCCGTGCGCCGGACCCGTCCGGCCCGTGGTCGCTGTCCGGTGCGTGGTCGCTGTCCGATGCGTCCGGTGCGTCCTGCGCGTCCGGTGCGCGCGAGGTCTCCGGCAGGTCCGGCGTATCCGGCGTACGCGGTGTTCCGTGCCGGTCGGAGGAGTGCGTGGTGGAACGGCTCATCGGCGGGAAACTCCGTAGGCGGGAAGTCCGTGCCGTCCTGATGGCCCTCTCCGCCGGGGCGGCCGGACGGCCTGTCCCCTTCGCGGGTGTCCCGATGTCGGGACCTCAATCGCGACACGCCCGCCCGAGGGAGCGCGCCCCGCCGGATCCATCCGGTCCACGGGGCGCGCTCGGATGGGTCAGCCGGCCGGGGCGTTCGGGGACGCGGGCACCTTCGGCAGATCGCTGAAGACGTCGAGCCCCATGGCGGCGGCGATCAGCAGACCGATCACGCCCAGCGCCACCGCTCCCCAGGCCACCGCGGTCACCCAGGGTGCCCCGGCCGTGACGGGCCGCCGCTGCCGCAGCAGCACCACGGCGGCGATCACCACGGCGGCCAGCGCGAACAGCCCGTTGACGAGGGCCGTGGTGTGCCACGGAGTGCCGTACACCGCGGAGATCTGATCGGCGGCCGACCCGGACTGGGCCTTGATCTGGCCGGTCAGCTGCTTGCGCTCCTGGAGCATGGTGCCGAGCCAGGTGCCGGAGAGCGAGGCGAGCCCGAGGCCCGCGGCGACGACCGAGGCGGCGCCGGGGACGACGCCCGGTGTGGTGGCCGGGGGAGGGGGCGCGATGTCGTCGGCGGGGTCTGATGCTTCCAGCGAGTCCGGGGTTTCCTTCGGGTCCGGGGTTTCCTGCTGGTCCGAAACAGCGTTCGGGACACCCTCCGCCGTGGCTTCCTCGGCTTCTGCGGGCTGCGCTGCGGTGTCGGTCGGTTGGTCGGTCTTGGTGGTGTCCATGTGCCGCAACCGTACGGACCGAAGATGAAAACTCACTGAGAAAGCGATGTCCTTCGGCCGGCGGCACCGGCCGGGTGGTGGCCGGCCGCGCCGCATACGCTGACCGAAGGGTCTCACCGATGGCCGGGGACCCCTCTCGCCGTACGACGGGAGCACCCCGTGGTCTCCTCCACCTCTGGCGGCGCCGCCTCCGACGGCGGGGCACGGCACCGGCTGCGCGCATGGCTGCTGGAGGGCCTGACCGACATCGCCAAGCGCCAGCCCGGCCCGCACGCCGAGCCGGAGGGCGCACACCAGGGCCAGCGGTGGTGGCGGGTGATGTGCCTGACCGGTCTGGACTACTTCTCCACCCTCGGCTACCAGCCCGGTATCGCCGCCCTGGCGGCCGGGCTGCTCTCCCCGCTGGCCACCGTGGTGCTGGTGGTGGTGACCCTGGTGGGCGCGCTGCCGGTGTACCGCAGAGTGGCAGAGGAGAGCCCGCACGGCCAGGGCTCGATCGCGATGCTGGAACGGCTGCTGACCTTCTGGAAGGGCAAGCTGTTCGTCCTCACCCTGCTGGGCTTCGCGGCCACCGACTTCCTCATCACCATCACCCTCTCCGCCGCCGACGCCACCGCCCACCTGGTGGAGAACCCGCATCTCACCGCGCCCCTGCGCGGCCATGAGGTGGCCGTCACCCTGATCCTGGTGGGAATGCTCGGGGCGGTGTTCCTCAAGGGGTTCACCGAGGCCATCGGGATCGCGGTGGCGCTGGTCGCCGTCTATCTGCTGCTCAACGCCGTCGTGGTGGCGGTCGGGCTGTGGCATGTGTGCACCGCGCCCCACGTGATCCCCGACTGGTCTCAGGCGCTGGTCGCCGAGCGCGGCAGTCCCCTGGTCATGGTCGGCGTGGCGCTGGTGATCTTCCCGAAGCTGGCCCTCGGCCTGTCCGGGTTCGAGACGGGCGTGGCCGTCATGCCGCATATCGAGGGCAAGCCGGGCGACACCGAGGAGCGCCCCGCCGGACGCATCCAGGGCGCCCGGAAGCTGCTGACCACCGCCGCGGTGATCATGAGCATCTTCCTCATCACCTCCAGCTTCATCACGACCCTGCTGATCCCGCAGCGGGCGTTCGAACCGGGTGGCGAGGCCAATGGGCGCGCCCTGGCCTATCTCGCCCATGAGTACCTGGGCTCGGCGTTCGGAAGCGTCTATGACGCCTCCACCATCGCCATCCTCTGGTTCGCCGGCGCCTCGGCCATGGCCGGACTGCTCAACCTGATGCCCCGCTATCTGCCGCGCTACGGCATGGCACCCCACTGGGCGCGCGCGGTCCGTCCCATGGTGCTGGTGTTCATCGCCATCGCGTTCCTGGTGACCTGGCTCTTCAAGGCGGATGTGGACGCCCAGGGCGGCGCCTACGCCACCGGGGTGCTCGTGCTCATCACCTCGGCCGCCATCGCCGTCACCATCGCCGCCCGGCGCGCCCGGCAGCGCGGCTGGACCATCGGCTTCGGTGTCATCTCGCTGATCTTCCTGTACACCACCGCGGTCAACGTCATCGAACGGCCCGACGGCGTCAAGATCGGCGCCTGCTTCATCGCGGGCATCATGGCCGTGTCGCTGCTGTCCCGGGTGGCGAGGGCGTTCGAGCTACGGGTCACCAGCGTGACGTTCGACGCCCTGGCCGAGCGATTCGTCCGCGACACCGCCCACCGCAGGATCCGCTTCATCGCCAACAAACCGGAACGCCGTGACCTGGCCGAATACCGCGAGAAGCAGCACCAGATCCGGGCGGACAACGACATCCCGCCCGAGGACGACATCATCTTCGTCGAGGTCACGGTGGCCGACCCGTCCGAGTTCGAGAGCGAGCTGCAGGTGTGCGGCGAGGTGGTGCACGGCCGCTACCGCGTGCTGACCCTGCAGAGCGCCACCATCCCCAACGCGCTGGCGGCGCTGCTGCTGCGGGTGCGGGACATGACCGGGCAGCGCCCGCACATCTACTTCGAGTGGACGGAGGGCCATCCGCTGGCCCACTTCCTGCGCTTCTTCCTCTTCGGCCAGGGAGAGGTGGCCCCCGTCACCCGGGAGGTGCTCCGCGAGGCCGAGCCCGACCGCGGCCACCGCCCCCACGTCCACGTCGGCTGAACGAGTCCCGCCGGGTGAACGGGTCCCGCCGAGCCGGGGGCGGCGGCCACGTCAAGGCGCCGTCGGTGTCAGAGCGCCGTCGGTGTCAGAGCGCCGTCGTGGCTGTCAGGGCGCCACCGGCTCCGGGTCCGGGTCCACCGCGGGCAGGCTGTCCATGAACGAGCTCACCGAGAACACCGCCCGCCCCGGCCCCGGCGGGCCGTATCCGGGCGGCGAGGACAGCCCGAAGTCCTCGAGCGTCGCCCGGTAGGTCTCCAGCAGCCGGATGTGGTACTCCAGCGGGGCACCCTGCGGATTCTCCTTGCCCAGCGGTGTCGTCGGCTCGGGGCACCAGGTGGTGAACCGGGGCACGACCCCGTGCGACATGAAGAAGCGCAGCCCCTCGGCGGTGGAGTCGATCGCCTCGGCCACGGACGCGAAGCCGAGCGGCTGGGCCATCTCCACGCCCGCCACGAAGTTGGGGATCACATTCCGGGCGCCGAACACCTCGGCCGAGTCCAGGATCCGGCGGTGCCACTCGTCCCGGCCGATGTAGCGCTCCTTGCCCGGGCAGTACAGCTCGAACAGCCGCCGGTCCCACACCTCGAAGTTGGGGTGGTAGATCCGCACCCCGTAGTCGTGGAACCGCTGGACATCTTCCTTGGGCAGCGCCTGCGCCACCACCTTGCCGATCCACCGGCCCGGGAAGCGCTCCTCGATGGCCTTCGCGTACTGGCCGTAGAAGTCGGCCTCGTCACGGCCGCCCACATGCGAGGTGATGGCGCCACCGGTGAGGGTGTACGCCTGCGAGGTGCGGGCCGTGTCATGGCGGTCGATGATCTCCAGCGCCTCCAGCACCTCCTCGACCGGCTTCACCCCGGTGTACGGGCGGCCCGCCGCCTTGTGCTGACGCCAGTTGTGGTTGATGTCGCAGTACTGGCACTCCTCCTTGGCGCCGAAGTACTGGCACACCCGGAACACCGTCAGATAGACCAGATAGCCCCACTGGATGGTCGGCGCGACCTCCATCACCGACTTGCCGTTCGACAGGGTGTGGCGGTAGTAGTCCGGCATCGGCGGCAGCCCCACATCGGCGATGCGCGCACCGTCCAGATACAGCCCCAGCGCACCGTCCTCCCCGGCCCGGACCACATACGGCGACGTGGGGTTGACGCGGACGGACACCACGGTGCGGCGCAGCTCGTACGGCCCGCCGGTGAGCACGATCTCCTCGGGCGGCCGTTTGAGGGCCGCGGCGCCCAGCTCCGGCAGGGTGCGGTGGTCGAACGAGAAGATGAAGTACGACTTCGGCTTGACGTCGCCGTCCTCGTTGCCGCTGAGCGCGGATTCGTCGAAGGCCATGCCGCCGCGCAGCAGGTCCTCCTTGAGCACGGCCTCCCGGGGCACCTGAGGGAAACGCTCCATCAGCCCCTCGATCAGCGCGGTTCGTCTCTCACTCGCCATCTGCTGCACCATCCCCCTGGCTCCGTACGGATGCGGTGTGGTTCCCACGCAGGTCTCTGTGCCGCTGAACACCATAGATCAGGACGGATGTTCGGTTCCAGGCCGCCCGCCCCGAGCCCGCCCCGAGCCCGCCCCGTGTCCGCCCGATGGGCGCTTCGGGGCCGGCCGCTCTACGGTGGAAGGGCCATGGCTGTCAACCGGCTCGGCATGGTCGTCCACCAGGCCCGCCCCACCGCCGTCGCGGCGGCCCGCACCGCCCGCGCATGGGCCGCCGCGCATGGCATCTCCTGCTTCGAGCTGGACGTCTGGCGCGGCGACCAGCCCCGGCGCAGCGCCCAGGAGGAGTCCGCGGCCGCCGGCCACCCCGATCTGATCGTCACCTTCGGCGGCGACGGCACATTCCTGCGGGGTGCCCGGCTCGCCGCCAGGAACGGGGCCGCGGCGCTGGGCGTGAACGTGGGGCGGGTCGGCTTCCTCACCGAGATCAGCGTCGACCAGGTGGAAGACGCCCTGAACGCCGTCCACGAGGGCCGGGCCACGATCGAGGAGCGCATGCTGCTCACCCTGCGGGCGTCCCGGCCGCTGGAGATGCCCGAGGGCATGGAGGCGCTGCTGCGCTACGGGCGGGGTCCCGTACCGCCCCCGCCCAAGGTCCGCCCCGGGCGCGGCGGCCCCGAGGAGGCCGGCTGGGGCATTCCGCTGGATGTCAACGCCGTCAACGACGTGGTCTTCGAAAAGCTCGCCCGCGACCGCCAGGCCGGTCTTGGCGTGTATGTGTCGGCGCAACTGCTCGCCTCGTACTCGGCCGACGCGATCATCGTGGCCACCCCGACCGGCTCCACCGCCTACAGCTTCGCCGCCGGCGGGCCGGTGGTCTCCCCGTACCTGGACGCGGTGGTCTTCACCCCGGTCGCCCCGCACATCGCCTTCGACCGCTCCGTGGTGGCCGCGGTGGACGAACCCGTCGCCGTACGGGTGCTGCCGACCTCGGGGCAGGTGGCGGTCAGCCTCGACGGGCAGCTGCGCGGCGTGCTGAATCCGGGCGACTGGGTGGCGGCCTACCGGGCACCGGTCCGGCTGCGGCTGGTGCGGCTCACGCCGACGCAGTTCTACCACCGGCTGCGGGACCGCTTCCGGCTGGCCGACTCGCCCGCCGCCGACGTGGCCCCGCCGTTCTACCGCCCCAGCTCCCCGATCCCACCGGACCTGGCACATCTGCGGCTGCCCCCGGTGCCCGACGACCCACCGGAGCCGGGGCCGGACGGCCCACGCTGAAGATGCGGGACGCATACCCCGATGCCAGGCTGAGGGGTGTGACAGCTCACGCGTTTCACAGCGACTTCGCGCTGCGTGTCAACGGTGCCGACCGCCCCCTCACCCTCGACCACCGGGTGACCCTGCTGGACGCCCTCCGCGAACACCTGGCGCTGACCGGGGCCAAGAAGGGGTGCGACCACGGGCAGTGCGGGGCCTGCACCGTCCTGATCGACGGGGAGCGCGTCAACAGCTGCCTGGTGTTCGCCGTGGCCGCACAGGGCCGGGACATCATCACCATCGAGGGCGTGGCGGGGCTCGCCGCCCCGGAGGAACTCCACCCGCTGCAGCGGGCGTTCCTGGACCACGACGGCTTCCAGTGCGGCTACTGCACACCCGGCCAGATCTGTTCCGCCATCGGCGCGCTCACCGAGGCCGCGCGCGGCTGGCCCAGCCATGTGACGGAGGACATGGCGGCCGGGGTCGGCGCGCCGGATGAGCTGGACGCCGACGAGATCCGGGAGCGGATGAGCGGCAACCTGTGCCGCTGCGGGGCGTACCCCGGCATCGTGGCCGCCATCCGCGAGGTCGCCGGGGCCGACGGCGGCGGGGCGCCCGCCCGCGCCGGCGCGGCGGGAGGGGCGCGATGAAGCCCTTCGGCTACGAGCGCGCCACCGACCCCCAGACCGCCGCCACGCTCGTGGCCGACTCCACCGAGGCGGTGTACCTGGCCGGGGGCACCAATCTGGTGGACCTGATGAAGCTCGGGGTGTCCGAGCCCGCACTGCTCGTCGACATCGCCGGGCTCCCGTACGACACCGTCGAGCACCGCCCGGACGGCGGTGTGCTCATCGGCGCGCTGGTCCCGGGCAGCCGCCTCGCCGGGGACCCGGGCATCCGCGAGCGGTTCCCCGCGCTGGCCGAAGCGCTGCTGTCCGGCGCCTCCGGGCAGCTGAGGACCGTGGCCACCACCGGTGGCAATCTGCTGCAGCGCACCCGCTGTGTGTACTTCCAGGACGTGACCAAACCCTGCAACAAGCGGCGGCCGGAGACCGGCTGTTCGGCCGTCCACGGCCTCCACCGCGACCTGGCCGTGCTCGGCACCTCCGACTTCTGCGTGGCCGGCCACCCCTCGGACATGGCGGTGGCGATGGCCGCGCTCGACGCGGTCGTCCATCTGCGGCGGGTGAACGGCAGCCCCCGTGCGGTGCCGCTGAACGACTTCTATCTGCTGCCCGGTGACACCCCGCACCGCGAGACGGTGCTCCAGCCCGGCGATCTGATCACCGGTGTCGAGCTGCCACCGCCCCCCGAGGGCGCCGCCATGTCCTACCGCAAGGTCCGCGACCGCTGGTCCTACGCCTTCGCCCTGGTGTCGGTGGCCGCCGTCGTGGCCACCGAGGCCGACGGCACACTGCGGGAGATCCGGCTGGGGCTCGGCGGCGTGGGCACCCGCCCCTGGCGGGCCCGCGAGGCCGAGCGGCTGCTGACCGGGCGGCAGCCGACCGAGGAGCGCCTGCGGGAGGCGGCCCGGGCCGAGTTCGCCCCGGCGCGCCCGCTGCCGCAGAACGCGTTCAAGATCGACCTCGCCGTGGACGTCATCACCGCGGCCGTGCGCGACCTCGTGGGAGGGCGGCGATGACCACGCTCCAGCGGACCGTGGGCACCGAGGTGACCCGTGTCGAAGGGCGCGAGAAGGTCACCGGTGCCGCGCTCTACGCGTACGAGTATCCGGTGCCGGACGCCCTGTACGCGTGGGCGGTGCAGTCCACCATCCCGCGCGGCAGGGTGCGCGCCGTCGACACCGTCGCGGCGCTGTCCCTGCCGGGCGTGGTGGCCGTGCTCGACAGCCGTAATGTGGCCCGGCTGCGCCCGACCGACACCCCCGAACTCGCCGTCCTGCAGTCCCCCGAGGTCGCCTACCGGGGGCAGATCGTGGCGGCCGTGGTGGCGGACACCTTCGAGACGGCCCGTCAGGCCGCCGCTGCCGTGCGCGTCGAGTACGACGTGGACGACCACGACGCCGAGCTGATGGACGGCGATCCGCGCATCTTCGTCCCCGAGACGGTCAACGGCGGCTACCCGGGGCACACGGAGACCGGCGATGTGGAGGCCGCCCTCGCCGCGGCGCCGGTCGTCCTCGACGCCACGTACACCACACCCCCCGAGCACACGGCCACGATGGAACCGCATGCCACCATCGCCGTCTGGGACGGGGACACGCTCACCCTCTACAACGGCGACCAGGGCCCCTGGATGACGGCCGCCAGGTTGGCCGAGCTGTTCGGCCTGCCCGAGGGCGCCGTCCGGATCGTGGCCGACCACACCGGCGGCGGCTTCGGCTCCAAGGCGATTCCCCGCCCGCCCACGGTGCTCGCCGCGCTGGCCGCCCGCGCCGTGGGCCGCCCGGTCAAGGTGGCGGCCACCCGGCAGCAGATGTTCACCATGGTCTCGTACCGCACGCCCACCCTCCAGCGCATCCGGCTCGGCGCCGAACGGGACGGCAGGCTCACCGCCATCTGGCACGACGCGCTGCAGCAGAGCTCCACGCTCACCCCGTACTGCGAGCAGACGGTCACCTGCACCCGCGTCATGTACGCCGCGCGCCACCGCCGTACCACCCACCGCCTGGCGCAGCTGGACGTGCCGACGCCCTCGTGGATGCGCGCCCCCGGCGAGGCGCCCGGGATGTTCGCGCTGGAGAGCGCGATGGACGAGCTGGCCGTGGCGCTGGGCGTGGACCCCGTCGATCTGCGGGTGGCCAACGAGCCGTCCGTGGACCCCGGGACCGGTCATCCCTTCAGCAGCCGGAATCTGGTGGCCTGTCTGCGGGAGGGCGCGGCGCGCTTCGGCTGGGCGGGCCGCGACCCCGCGCCGGGGCGCCGCCGGGAGGGGCACTGGCTGCTCGGCACCGGAGTGGCAGCGTGCAACTACCCCGCCCTCACCTGGCCCTCCACCGCGACCGCCCGCGCCGAGCCCGGCGGAGGCTTCACCGTACGGATCGCCGCGGCCGACATCGGCACCGGCGCCCGCACCGCGCTGACCCAGGTGGCGGCGGACGAACTCGGTGTGGGGATCGACCGGGTCACCCTCGACATCGGCCGCAGCGCCTACGGCCAGGCGCCGTGGGCGGGCGGCTCCATGGGCCTGAGCTCGTGGGGCTGGGCGGTGTCCAAGGCGTGCCGGGCGCTGACCAAGCGGCTGGACGAGGTCTCCGGCGCGATCCCGCCCGGCGGGCTGGAGGAGCGGGCGGACACCGCCGAGGATGTCGAGGCGCGCCGGGCGTTCTCGCGCCACGCCTACGGCGCCCAGTTCGCTCAGGTGCGGGTGGACGCCGTCACCGGCCAGGTGCGGGTGGACCGGCTGCTGGGGATGTTCGCCGCCGGACGCGTCATCAACCCCCGGACGGCGGGTTCGCAGCTGCGCGGCGGCATGTGCATGGGGCTGTCGATGGCGCTGCACGAAAACCTGGAGACGGACCCGCGGTTCGGCGACTTCGCCAACCACGACCTCGCCACGTATCACATCGCGGCCAACGCGGATGTGCGCGATGTCCAGGCGCACTGGCTCGAGGAGAACGACGACGAGCTCAACCCGATGGGCAGCAAGGGCGTCGGGGAGCTGGGCATCGTCGGCACGGCGGCGGCGATCGCCAACGCGGTGTACCACGCCACGGGGGCGCGGGTCCGCGATCTGCCGATCACGGTGGAGCGGGTGCGCGCGGGGCTGTCCGGCCCCTGAGCTGCCGCCGCCCCGCATCGCGGCTCCCGGGGTGTCCCGCGGTGACGGCGCGGGACACCCGGTCGGGTGGGATCAGCCGTTGTCGGCGGCCCCACCGGCGCCGTCCGCGCCGTCCCCGGCGGCCCCGGAGCCGTCAGCGGCGCCGCCGTCCGCCGCGCCACCGTCGTCCGCCGCGCCGCCGCCTCCGGCCGCACCGCCGTCCCCGATCTTCGCACCGACCGCCTCCAGCGCGGTCGTCACCGGCTGGAAGAAGGTCTCACCGCCGGAGGTGCAGTCACCGCTGCCGCCGGAGGTCAGGCCGATGGCCTGGCCGTCCGCGCTGAACAGCGGGCCGCCGCTGTCGCCGGGCTCCGCGCAGACATCGGTCTGGATGAGCCCGCTGACCGTGCCCTCGGGGTAGTTGACCGTCGCGTCGAGACCGGTGACCGAGCCGTCGTTCAGCCCGGTGGTGCTGCCCATGCGCTGCACCTGCTGGCCCACCGTGGCCTCGCCCGCCCCGACGATGTCCACGGTCTGGTCGCCGGTGTTCACCGTGCTGGGGGCCTCGGTGTTGGCGTCGTCGTACGTGACCAGCGCGAAGTCGCCGTCACCGGGGAAGGTGGCGTCCTGCACGGTGCCGATCGCCGCGCCGTTCTGCGAGTCCGACCACTGCTCGGCGGCGACGCCGCAGTGACCGGCGGTGAGGAACGCCGGGGCGCCGCTGTCCGTGGTGACGTTGAAGCCGAGCGAGCAGCGCGCGCCGCCGCCGAAGATGGCGTCGCCGCCCGCGACGAAGGGCTTGAACTCGCCCGTGGACTTCTTCAGGGTGGCCATGCCGTCGCCCAGCGACTTCACGGTGGACTCGAGGGTGTCCCACTTCGCCCCGGTGACCGTGGAGTCCGCGGTGACCCGCAGCTCATTGGTCTTGGGGTCCACCGACCAGGAGGTGCCCGGGATGGTCGCCTTGGTCTTGAGGGTCTTCGCGGCGGTCTGCAGCGCCTTGGTGCTGTTGTCGACCTTTCTGGCCACCGCCCCGGCGCTCTTGACCTGGACGTTCACATTGTTGTTGTCGCCCACGACATTGACGATGACCTGCTGCTTGTCCTTGTCGTAGTAGGCCCCGCCGAATGCCTCGCCCAGCTGCGACGCGAGCTCCGCGGCGATGTCCGCCGCCGACGCGGCGTCCACCTTCTTGGGCTGGGCGGCCTCTGCCTTGTCGTCCTGTGAGGCGTTGGCGTTGGGCAGGATGATCGCGGCTGCCGCCACGGCGGCGGCCCCGGCCCCCGCGAACACGATCTTTCGCTTGGGTACCCGTTTATGGCTCAACTCATGACCTCCTGTTGGGGGTTACGGGATCACTCATCCGCGACGAGCACAACCCGGCAGTGGATACGGGCGGCGCACGAGTTGCGTTCAGAGTGATTTAGGAGATCTTTACGGGGCCGTCTCCAGCAGCCCGGTCTCCGGCGGCCCCTGTGCGGTGACCGGGTCGGCGATCAGCTCACGCCACTCGGGTGCCCGATGGCAGGCGGCCGTGCGCCCCCGGCCCACCGGGGCGGGTACGGGCGCGGTGCGGCAGGCGTCGGCGACGAACGGGCAGCGGTGGGCGAAGACACAGCCCTCCCGAGCCGTCCAGGCGGGCGGTTCGGCCGACGGTCGCAGCGCCGCCGCGCCCGGCCCGCCCTCGGCCCGTACGCTCGGCGCGGAGGCGATGAGCAGCGCGGTGTACGGATGCAGGGGCCGGCCGAACACCTCCCGTACGGGCCCCTGTTCCACCACCCGGCCGCGGTAGAGCACCGCCACCCGGTCGGCGATGCCCGCCAGCGAGCTGAGGTCGTGCGAGATGACCACGACGGCCATCCCGCGCTCGGTGCGCAGCCGGTCCAGCAGCCGCAGCACCCGATTGCGGTTGGAGGCGTCCAGGGCGCTCACCGGCTCATCTGCGATCAGCAGCCGGGGCCGGGTGACGATCGCCCGCGCGAGCAGCACCCGCTGGCGCTGACCGCCCGAGATCGCGCCCGGCAGCCGATCGCCGAGGCGCGCCGCGTCCAGGCCGACCGTCTCCAGCGCCTCGTCCACGCGGGCGGCGATGTCCGGGTCGCCGAGGTCCCCCGCCACAGCGAGCGGTTCGGCCACGGCCCGCCGGACCGTCAGCTCCGGGTCCAGCGCCCGCAGCGGATCCTGGAAGGCGTAACTCAGCTGCCCCGAACGGCGGAACGCGCGCAGCGCCCGCCCCCGCAGCCCGGAGATCTCGCGCCCGTCGAAGACCACCCGCCCCGAGCGCGGCGGGACGAGCCCCACGGCCGTACGCGCCAGTGTGGTCTTGCCGGAGCCGGTCTCCCCGATGACCCCGACGATCTCCCCCTCGCCCACGGACAGCTCCACGCCATCGAGCACCGGCCGCGCGCCCCGCCGGCCGAAGGCCACGGTCAGCCCGGAGAGCTCCAGCAGCCCGCTCATGCCGCCACCTCCCGGGTGCCGTGCGCACCGGTTCGCGACAGATCGAGCTCCTCGCCGCGGACGCACCGCACCCGCCGCCCGTCGGCCGTCTCCCGCAGCGGCACCGGACCGCTGAGGCACTCGGGCGCGGCGAACGCGCAGCGGTCGGCGAACCGGCAGCCCGGCAGCCGCGCGCCCACCTCGGGCGGCGCGCCGGGGATCACCTCCAGCCCGCGCCGCTCCCAGTCGCCGACCGTGGCCACGCGCAACAGCGCCTCGGTGTACGGATGCAGGGGATCGTTCAGCACCCGTTCGGCCGGGCCGTCCTCGACCAGCTCCCCGGCGTACGCCACCAGTACGCGGTCGCACACCTCGGCGATCACCGCCAGGTCATGGCTGACCAGCAGCAGCGCCAGATCGTGCTCGGCGCGCATGCGGGCCAGCAGCTCCAGGACCTCGGCCTGGACCACCACATCCAGCGCGGTGGTCGCCTCGTCGGCCACCAGCAGATCCGGTGCGCAGGCCACCGCCACGGCGATCAGCACACGCTGCAGCATTCCGCCGGACAGCTCATGCGGATGTCGCCGGGCCACCTCGGCGGGGTCGTGCAGCCCGACGGCGGCGAACAGCTCGGCGGCCCGCGCATCGGCCCGTGCCCGGTCCAGCCCCAGCTTCACCCGCAGCACCTCGGTCAGCTGACGGCCCACGGTCAGCGAGGGGTTGAGATACGAGGCGGGGTCCTGGAAGACGGCGCCCACCCGGGTGCCCCGTACGCGGTCCCACTCCCGGCGGGACAGCCCGGTCAGCGCCTCACCGGCCAGTGTGATCTCGCCCTCGGACACCGCGCAGCCCGCTGGCAGCAGTCCGAGCACCGACCGGCAGATGAGGGTCTTGCCACTGCCGGACTCGCCGACCAGGCCGACGGCCTCACCGCGGCCCACGGTGAACGACACATCGCGTACGGCCGTCAGCCGCCCGGACGAGACGGTGACGCCGAGTCCTTCGACCGACAGTGCGGCTGACTGGTCGGTGGGCGCGCCGGGCGTGGCAGGCGTGGCGGGGTCAGACGACGGGGAGTGCGGCATCGGCCCGCTCCTTGGTGGTGTCGGGGGATTCGGCGGTGGCGCCGGGGGAACCGGCGGCCGGGTCCGGAGCGCCGCCGGGCAGCAACTCCTCCGCCCCGGCGTCCCGTACGGCGTCGGCCAGCAGATTGAGCGCACCGGCGGTGATGACGATCAGCGCGGCCGGGAACACCGGCGCCCAGATCTGCTGGGTGAGGAAGCCCAGATCGGTGGCGAGCATGCCGCCCCAGGTGGCGGCGGGCGGCTGCACACCGACCCCGAGGAAGGTCAGCGAGGAGACCACCAGCAGACAGGTGGCCAGCGCGTGGGCCGCCGTGACGATGACCGTCGGCAGGACCTTGCTCCAGATGTGGGTGCGCAGCACCCGGCCGACCGAGGCGCCGAACAACTCGGCCGACTCCACGTACTGGGCGTGCCGCAGACTCAAGCCGGCGGCGCGGGTCATCCGGAAGAACAGCGGGGCGTAGAGCACCCCGAGCGCCAGCATGGCCTGGTGCATCCCATTGCCCAGCGCGCCCACCACCGCGATGGCGAACACGGTGAACGGCAGTGTCATCAGCGCGTCGACGGCGCGCTGCGCGAGCCACTCGCCCACCCGCCCCATCCACAGCGAGGCCAGCCCGGTCGGTACCCCCACCGCCATCGCGGCGGCCACCGCCTCCACGGCGCCCGCCACCGAGCGGCCGCTGCCCTCCAGCAGCCGGCTGAGCACATCGCGGCCCAGGTAGTCGGTGCCGAGAAGATGGCCGGGGCCGGGCCCGCGCAGCATGTTCCGGGGGTTCTGGGCCAGCGGGTCATGGGGCGCGAGCCGGCCGCCGAACACCGCCAGCAGCGCGATGGCCAGCAGCACCAGCAGCGCCACCTTGGCGGAAGTCGGCCGCCACGCCTGTCGCAACGTCCTCATCAGCGCGTCACCTCCCGGCGCCGGGCGGCCGGATTCAGCGCGAGCAGCGCCGCGTTGACGGCCACATTGACCACCAGGACCACCGCGATGGTCACCAGCAGCGTCCCCTGGATCACCGGGATGTCGTGCTGCTCCGCCGACTGCAGAGTGAGCTGGGCGAGCCCGGGCAGCGCGAAGATCTGCTGGGTGACCACCGCACCGCCGAGCAGCATCGGCACGCTCATCCCGAGCGCCGTCAGCGCGGGTCCCGCGGCGTTGCGCAGGGCGTGGCCGAACACCACCCGCCGGGCGGGCAGTCCACGCATCACCGCGCCCGTCACATAGTTCTCCCGCAACGTCCCCACCAGCGAGGTGCGCAGCTGACGGGCGATGGCGGCCGCGGCCTCCAGGCTCAGCGCGAACGCGGGCATCACGGTGTACCGCAGCCACTGCGCGGGGTCCATGTCCAGCGGCACATAGCCACCGGACGGCAACCACCCCAGCTTCAGCGAGAACACCGTGACCAGCGCGATGGCCACGACGAAACCGGGCAGGGTGCCGAGCAGCGCGCACAGCGCGGTGACGGCGCGATCCAGCCGTCCGCCCGCCCTGAGCGCGGCGGCGACACCGGCGGCCCCGCCCAGCACCACGGCCATCAGCAGCGCGAGCCCGGCGATGGACAGATCCACCGGAATGGCCTGCCGGATGCTCGTCGCCACCGGGACCGTGGTGAACCACGAGCGGCCCAGATCGCCGGTGAAGGCATGCCCGAGCCATGACACGTACTGCTCCCACAGCGGCCGGTCGAGGCCGAACTGATGGTTCATCCGGGCGATGTCGGCGGGCGTCGCCGTCTCGCCGAGTACGGCCGCCGCCGGATTGGCCCCGGAGAGCGCGCCGAGACCGAAGGTCAGCGCGGAGGACAGCAGGAACACCGTGCCCGCCGTGGCGAGGACCCGGCCCAGCGAGCGTGGCAGACGGGCCTGGCGCACGGACTTCCGGCGCGTGCGCGCGAGGTGTGCGGTGAGCGTGGTCATCCGGCCGTCACCCCCTCGAACCGCTGCACCACCGGGAGCGAGGGGATGGCGGACACGGAGGACGTACGGGCGAGGGCGCGCGGCACCGTGTAGAGGAACACGTTCGGCATCGTGCGCACCGCCACCGCGGTGGCCGCCCGCAGCACCTCCGGATAGCGCGGCGACTCCAGCGGGGTGCGGCGCACCGCGGCCACGGCCGCGTCCAGTTCGGGCGTGGTACGGCGTGAGGGGTTCATCAGCCCCTCCGCGCCGAAGAGCACCTGCATCGCCTGCACCGGTGACTCCCGCCCGGCGAACTGGTCGATGTACAGGGCACGCGAGTGCTGGACGTACACCACCTGCGACGCCCGCGCCTCGGGGATGACCTCGATCCGGGCCCGGAACCCGACCCGGTTCAGCTGCGCCTGCAGCTGCTCGGGCGCGCCCTGCGGCTGGGCGGTGGTGATGGTCACCTCGACACCGCCGTGATACCCGGCCTCACGGAGCAGTGCGCGCGCCCGCTCCGGGTCGTGCCGGTACACCGCGCCGAGTGACGGGTCGAAGCCCGGGTAGCCGGGCGGGAAGGGCTGGTGGTCCACCTCGCCATGGCCGAACTGCTCGCTGTCCAGCAGGGCCTGGCGGTCCACGGCGTACTTCAGGGCCTTGAGGACGGCGGGGTCGTCGAAGGGCTTCATGGTGGTGTTCACATCCAGGACGCGCACCACCATCGACGGAATGAGCTGCACCGTGAAGCCCGCCTCCCGCGCCGCCTCGACCTGGC
Organism: Streptomyces sp. MK37H; assembly: GCF_018035285.1. Taxonomy (NCBI): domain Bacteria; kingdom Bacillati; phylum Actinomycetota; class Actinomycetes; order Kitasatosporales; family Streptomycetaceae; genus Streptomyces; species Streptomyces sp. MK37H. Next base: position 17,773 of record NZ_JAAAYH010000154.1, read on the forward strand.
TGAACGGGATCTGGGCCACATTGAGCCGCCCGGACTGGAGCGCGGCGAGCGCCGTGGTCTCATCGGGCTTGGGAAACGCCTCGAAGCGCTCGACGGCGATGTGCTCGGCGTTCCAGTAGCCGGGGTCGCGGCGCAGGCTCGCCATGGAGTTCTGGGTGTACGACACCAGCCGGAACGGGCCGTGGCCGGCCGGCCTGGTGGCCAGCCGCGCCTCGTCCTTCCCGAACGCGGCAGGGCTGACCACCATGCCGGTCTTCCCGGCCAGCAGCGCGGGCAACTGGTAGTCGGCCTCGGTGAGTTCGAGGACCACGGTGTGCTGGTCGGGCGCCCGAACCGCGTCGATGGTGGTCAGCTGGGAGGCGATCAGGGACTTGGGGTGGTTCTTGCCGCGCTCGAGGCTCTTCTTGACGGCCTCGGCGTTCACCGGTGTGCCATCGGAGAACCGCAGGCCCCGACGGAGGGCGAAGGTGAGGCGCCGTCCGTCGTGGGAGTAGCGCCAGGAGGAGGCGAGCGCGGGCTTGGCGCCGCCCTCGGCATCGAGTTGGGTCAGCCCGGAGTAGACGAGCGACAGCAGATGGACATCCCAGCCCTTGGAGGAGAACACCGGGTCCCAGGTGGAGGGCAGATCCCAGCCCCAGCGCAGGGTCTCG
>NZ_JAAAYH010000155.1:0-18372 GCF_018035285.1 Streptomyces sp. MK37H
GGGCTAGGGGGTGCCTTGTGGATCAGGCTGGATCAGCGAGCGGCTTCTGGTGCGGGGGGCACCTCCCAGCGGTAGCCGGGGGAGCATCGCATGGCGCGGGAGGAGAGCGCAGCGGCGCTGCGCGCGACGAGCGCAACGCCGCGAGGCGCCGTGCCAGACGCCGGGAGCCCAGCATGATCCGCAAGACACCCCCTGGCCACGCCGTCACGGCCGGACCACACTGAGGGCATGGACTGGTGCCATTACCGCTTCCGCAGCCGGTGGGACCTCGACGCTCCGCCCGCCGCCGTCTTCGCGGTGCTGGCGAACGGCGACGACTATCCGCGGTGGTGGCCCCAGGTCCGTGAGGTCCGGCGGATCGACGAGCGCAGCGGCGCCGCCCGCTTCCGCTCCCTCGTCCCGTACGACCTGCGGCTGATCGTCAGCGAGGCGCGGCAGGACCCGGCGGACGGCGTGCTGGAGATCGGCTTCGCGGGCGATCTGGAGGGATGGGCGCGCTGGACGGTGCTGTCCCAGGGGACCGGCACCCGCGCCCTCTTCGAACAGGAGGTGGTGGCCCGCAAGCCGCTGCTGCGCCGTCTCGCGCTCCCCGGGCGTCCCGTCTTCCGGGCCAACCACGCCCTGATGATGCGCGCGGGGCTGCGGGGGCTGCGGGCATACCTCGCCGCGCGGCCCGCCGGTCCGGCCGGGGTGCCGCCCGGTCCGGCCTCCGGGCCCTCCGGCGGAAATGCGGTTTGAACCAAACCCGCCGCGACCTGTATTGTTCAGGTCGTTCCGCCGGGGAGACCCCGAAGAGAACAACCCGGGCGATTAGCTCAGTGGGAGAGCGCTTCGTTCACACCGAAGAGGTCACTGGTTCGAACCCAGTATCGCCCACCACCCCAGGAGGCCGGGCCGCCAGCAGGCGGCCCGGCCTCCGGTTTGTGTGCTTGTACGGCCAGGAGCGGGGTATCCGGATAGAACTTCCGTGGGTGACGATGTGGAGGGGAACTCATGGCCGTCGCGACCGCAGCCGTCCTGTCCTTGGACTGTGCCGAACCCGAAGAACTCGCCGAGTTCTACGCCCGGGTGCTCGGCGCCGAGATCCAGCCGCTGACCACCCCCGACCGGGTCGAGATCGTCGCACCCGGCGGGTCGCGGATGGCCTTCCTGCGGGACCACGGCTTCGCCCCGCCGAGCTGGCCACGGCCGGACGACTCCCAGCAGGCGCATCTTGACCTGCTGGTGGAGGACATCGACGCCGCGGAGCGCCAGGTCGTCGACCTGGGCGCGCGGCCGCTGGACACCAAGTGCAACGGTGGTCTGCGCGACATACGGATCTACTCCGACCCGGCCGGCCACCCCTTCTCGCTCCGCCGGGCCTGACGCCGCACCTGAGTGGTCAAGCGCGCACCGCGTTCGAACGTCAGGCCGCGGCCTGGAGGTCCGGCCGCAGCGGCCAGGCCGGATCGCAGACCTCGTCCGAACCGTTGAGCGCGAACCACGCCTGCAGCCCCCGGGCCTGCGCCGCGTACCAGACCGTCTGGCGGGCGTGCAGTTCGGCGGGCGTCAGCGTCTCCAGGCGGGAGGCGAACCGGCGGCCCACCGCCCGTACGACCTGCAGTGCGGCCGCCGCGTCCGCCGCCGCGTCATGCGCGCCGGTCAGCTCCACGCCGTAGTGCGCACACAGATCGATCAGGGTGCGGCGGCCCTTGCGATAACGGTCCAGATGCTTGTCCAGCACCCGCGGATCCAGGACGGTCATCGAGCGCAGCGAAAGATAGCCCGCCAGGCTGGAGTTGCGATGCCGCTTCAACTCCCGGTCCAGCAGGGTCAGATCGAACGGCGCGTTCATGATCACCACCGGGGTGCCCCGGGTGACCTGCTCCGCTATCGCCCGTGCCACCTCGTCCACCACCGGCGCCGGCCATCTGCCGTGACGCTGGAGATGAGCGTCGGTCAGACCGTGTATCTCGGTGGCGGCCGGCGGCACCGGCACACCCGGACTCACCAGCCAGCGCCGGATCTCCGGCAGGCTGCCGGTCCCGCGCTGCACCACCAGGGCCGCCGATACGATCCGGTCATGCTCGACATCGACACCCGTGGTCTCCGTGTCAAAGGCGGCGAGCGGCCCTTCGAACCAGGACGGCATGGCCTCAACTCCTCGTGCATTTCCCCTCGATGACTTCTGATCCCGCCCCGACCAGGTGATACCCGGAGGGAGGACCTCGAACCGCCGCTGTTTGCCGAGGTCCTGACGCGGAGACAACACAGGTGTACGAAGCCGGCGACGACCGGAAGGCGTCACGGACATGACGCTCGCAACACCCGACCCGGCCCCGACGGCGAGCGGCCTTGCCCTGAGCGGATCACCTCCCGTGCGTGGCCAAATCGCCACCACCGCCTGTATGGAGACCCTTCAGGTGGGCTATCTGCACGCGGTGGCCGCGGCCGCGGGCTGCTCACTGGCCCAGCCCTTCCCCGACCACGGCATCGACTGGCACGTCAGCCACAGCGCGCGCGGCCACGCCGTGGACGACGAGGTCACCATCAAGGTGCAGCTCAAGGCCACGTACCAGATCGCGCCGGACCCTCCGGGGCCGACCTTCGCCTTCACGCTCGACAACGACCACCTGGTCAAGCTGGCCCGCAGCCCGGTCTCCGTGCACAAGATCCTCGTGGTGATGATCGTGCCGCGCAGCCAGGAGGACTGGCTGCGAGCCGGGCATGACCGCCTGTCCCTGCGCCACTGCTGCTACTGGATCAATCTGGCCGGCCACGCGGTCACGGGCCGCCGCCGGACCACCGTGCGGATCCCGACCTCGCGGATCTTCGACGACCGCGCGCTCTGCGAGATCATGACCCGGGTCGGGGCGGGAGGGAGACCGTGATGGACCGACCATGGCCCCAGGACGACCCGGCACCCCTGTCGGTCCCGCGCCCCGACGAGGTGGATCCGGCCGTCCTCGGCGCCCTGCTCGCCCGGCACGGCTGGCGCCGCCGCGGCGGCGCCCCGGGGGCGTATGCCCGCTGGACCCCGCCGGGCCGGCTCGCGGGCGGCACCAGCCTGCTGGTGCCCGAGAGCCGGGACTTCCCCGACAGTGGCGATCTGCTCGGCGAGGCGCTGATGGCGCTCAGCCGCAGCGCCGCCCCCTCCGCCCGCGAGGTGCTCACCGGCCTCGCCGTGCCCAGCGACGAGATCCGCTGGCGGCGCGAGGTGCCCGAATCCCCCGGTGGCACCTCCGCCTGGACCGCGCAGGAGCGGCTGCGCGCCGCCGCCCGCGACACCCTGCTGGCCGGGGCGCTCGCCGCCCGCGGCCGCGCGGGCTACTACGGCGCCCGGCACCGCCGCGCCGCCGAGGCGTCCCTGGAGCGGGTGCTGACCGGGCCCCAGGGCGCCGAGTCCGGCGGCCGTGAGCTGACCGTCTTCGTGCCCGTCGAGGAGGACGGCCGCGCCACCGCCGTCACCCTGCTGCGCGCGCTGTACGCCCTGCGGGACGCCGCCGACTACCACCGGACGACCGGGGGCATGGAGGCGTATGACGCGGCGGTCGAGGCGGGGGCCAGCCGGGAGCTGACCGAGGCGGTGATCGCGCTGGTCCAGGGCACGGAGGGGGCCCGGGTGGCGCTGGAGTGGTCACCGGCCGCCGGTCCGCCGCCGGGGTTCGCCGCCCGGCCCGATCCGGTGGAGTTCTCGCCGGGCGACCTCCCGGGGTTAAGAGAGGCGGGCGCCCGCTATGTCCGGGATGAGCCGTCCGTTCCTGTATGTCTGACGGGCGCGGTGGTGCGGCTGCGCCGTACCGGTTCCGGCGGTCCCGGGACGGTGCGGCTGCGGGTGCTCTCCGGGGCGGAGGTCGCACAGGTGCGGATCACCCTGGACGAGGAGGATTACCGCATCGCCGGCCATGCCCATCTGGTGGGGCTGCCGATCCGGGTGCGGGGGCGGCTGGAGAGCCGCGGCGGCTTCCGGCGGCTCAGCGGGGCCGGCGGCGTCACCCCGGTCCAGGTGGACGAGGCCGAGCGGGACCGGCTGGTCAAGTCGCTCCAGGAGAACCTGGACTTCTTCGAGGAGGCGTGCGGCGGCGGCCCCTGACCGCCGCCGGGGGTCGTGATGGCGTCGGACGAGGGCCGCCCCGGGTGGGTGGCGGCGTCCGTCCGACGGCCCTCGCGCGCGGTGACGGCGTCCGGTGACCGTCGCCCCGCGCGGTGATGGCGTCCACAACCGTTTCGCGGTCCCGCCCGTCGGCTCGGTACGATTCACGCTGCGCGGCATTCGCCGCGGGGAGCCATCCATCAGTCAGGAGAGACCGGTGTCAGACGTCCGTGTGATCATCCAACGCGATTCCGAGCGGGAAGAACGCGTGGTGGCCACGGGCACTACGACGGCGGACCTCTTCGCCGGCGACCGCTCGATCGTCGCCGTGCGCGTGGGCGGGCAGCTCAAGGACCTGGCGTACCGGCCGGCCGAGGGCGACGAGATCGAGCCGGTGGAGATCACCAGCCAGGACGGTCTGGACATCCTGCGCCACTCCACCGCCCATGTGATGGCCCAGGCGGTGCAGGAGCTGTTCCCGGAGGCGAAGCTGGGCATCGGCCCGCCGATCAAGGACGGCTTCTACTACGACTTCGACGTCGAGACCCCGTTCCACCCGGACGATCTCAAGCGCATCGAGAAGAAGATGCAGGAGATCCAGAAGCGGGGGCAGCGGTTCTCCCGCCGCGCGGTCACCGACGAGGAGGCGCGCGAGGAGCTGTCCGCCGAGCCGTACAAGCTGGAGCTGATCGGGCTCAAGGGGTCGGCCGCGGACGCCGCCGAGGGCGCGTCGGCCGAGGTCGGCGCGGGCGAGCTGACCATCTACGACAACCTCGACGCCAAGACCGGCGAGCTGTGCTGGAAGGACCTGTGCCGCGGTCCGCACCTGCCGACCACGCGGAACATCCCGGCCTTCAAGCTGATGCGCAGCGCCGCCGCGTACTGGCGGGGCAGTGAGAAGAACCCCCAGCTCCAGCGGATCTACGGCACCGCCTGGCCGACCAAGGACGAGCTGAAGGCGTATCTGGACTTCCTCGCCGAAGCCGAGAAGCGCGATCACCGCAAGCTGGGCGCGGAGCTGGACCTGTTCTCCTTCCCCGACGAGCTGGGCTCGGGCCTCGCGGTGTTCCATCCCCGGGGCGGTGTGATCCGCAAGGAGATGGAGCAGTACTCGCGCAAGCGCCACGAGGAGGCGGGGTACGAGTTCGTCAACACCCCGCACATCACCAAGGCGCGCCTCTTCGAGACCTCCGGCCATCTGCCGCACTACATGGACGGCATGTTCCCGCCCATGGAGTTCGAGGGCCAGGACTACTACCTCAAGGCCATGAACTGCCCGATGCACAACCTGGTCTTCCGGGCGCGCGGGCGGTCCTACCGCGAGCTGCCGCTGCGGCTCTTCGAGTTCGGCACGGTCTACCGGTACGAGAAGTCCGGCGTCGTCCACGGCCTGACCCGGGCCCGGGGTTTCACCCAGGACGACTCCCACATCTACTGCACCAAGGAGCAGATGGCCGATGAGCTGGACAATCTGCTCACCTTCGTGCTGGACCTGCTCCGCGACTACGGCCTGAGCGACTTCTATCTGGAGCTGTCCACCCGGGACGACTCCGACAAGTTCATGGGCAGCGACGACCAGTGGGAAGAGGCCACGGAGGAGCTGCGCAAGGCCGCCGAGAAGCAGGGCCTGGAGCTGGTCATGGACCCGGGCGGCGCCGCCTTCTACGGCCCCAAGATCTCGGTCCAGGCCCGGGACGCGATCGGCCGCACCTGGCAGATGTCGACCATCCAGGTCGACTTCAACCAGCCGGCCCGGTTCGAGCTGGAGTACACCGCGGCGGACGGCTCCCGTCAGCAGCCCGTCATGATCCACCGGGCGCTCTTCGGCTCGATCGAGCGCTTCTTCGCGGTGCTGCTGGAGCACTACGCGGGCGCCTTCCCGGTGTGGCTCGCCCCGGTCCAGGCGGTCGGCATCCCGATCGGCGACACCCATGTGCCGTACCTGGAGGAGTTCGCCGCGCAGGCCAAGGCGAAGGGCCTGCGGATGGAGGTGGACTCGTCCTCGGACCGGATGCAGAAGAAGATCAGGAACGCCCAGAAGTCCAAGATCCCGTTCATGGTCATCGCCGGTGACGAGGACGTCGCGAACGGTGCGGTGAGCTTCCGCTACCGCGACGGCTCGCAGAAGAACGGCATCCCGATCGACCAGGCGCTGGCCGAGATCGCCGACGCCGTGGAGCGCCGGATCCAGGTCTGATCCAATAGCGGTCTCCACGGAGGCCAGGATTCCGAGGGGCGGCCCTGACCAGGGCCGCCCCTCGGCTCTTCCTCACCCCTGCGGGGCGAATATGCTGGCCCGCATGACGAGTGAGCCGGAACAGCAGATCGGAGTGGGGACGCCTGACGCGTTCCAGCGCCTGTGGACGCCCCATCGGATGGCCTACATCCAGGGGGAGAACAAGCCGACCGGCCCGGGCGCGGGCGATGGCTGTCCGTTCTGCTCCATTCCGGAGAAGTCCGACGAGGACGGCTTGATCATCGCTCGCGGCGAGTCCGTCTACGCCGTGCTCAATCTGTATCCGTACACCGGCGGCCATCTCATGGTCGTCCCGTTCCGGCACATCGCCGACTACACCGAGCTCACCGCCGAGGAGACGGTGGAGCTCGCGGAATACACCAAGGCCGCCATGACCGCGCTGCGTACCGCCTCGGGTGCGCACGGTTTCAACATCGGCATGAACCAGGGGACCGTGGCGGGCGCCGGAATCGCGGCGCATCTGCATCAGCATGTGGTGCCGCGCTGGGGCGGGGACACCAACTTCATGCCCGTGATCGGCACGACCAAGGTGCTGCCGCAACTCCTCGCCGACACCCGCCGGTTGCTCGCCGACGCCTGGCCCCAGCCGGGGGCCTAGGGTCCTTCTGGCGGATCTCCGCGGCGTCGCGGCGCCCTGCACGCACTCTCGGCGCACCGCGCGAAACCCCAAGTAGCTCCGCTACGAGGGCTTCCCCGCGGCACGCCGAGAGCACGCACCGGGCGCCGCTCCTTCCTCCACGGAGACCCGCCAGAAGGACCCTAGCAACCGCTCATGGGTCGGGCCCTGGCCGTGTGGCCAGGGCCCGACCCATTTGCGGTTGCCTTACGCGTCGTGCCCTTACGCGTCGTACAGATCGGCCTTCTTCGGAGCCGCCTCCTGGACCTGGCCGCTGAGGGCCAGCGAGCGGTTGCCGAAGCGCTCGGTGTCCACGCCGTGGTGCTTGAGCACCCCGATGGCCGCCTCATGGACCACCCGCAGCACCGGGGTCGCGGCGCGCAGCGCGTCGTCCGCCATGAAGCGGTGCCGCCAGGGCTTGTCCGCCCAGGCGTGCCGCAGACCGAACGGCTCGGGCAGCACCAGCTTGCCCCCGAGGTGGTCCAGGATCGGCGGGTACCAGGTGAAGGGGGCGCGCGCGGCCAGCCGCACGACCTCCTTCGTGTTCACCAGCGGCAGCGGGATGGATTTGGTCTCCCAGAACCGGAAGGTCTTGGCGACCGTCTTGGAGGGCGCCGAGGGCTTGCTGGTGAACAGCGGGTGCACCGGCCCCAGCGCATGCCCGGTGACCTCGATCCGCAGCGTCTTGTGCAGCAGGGTCACCGTGATCATCAGGGTGATCACCAACTGGCCGTCCCAGAGCACGAACTGGACACCCAGGTAGTGCCGGTCACCGGCGCCGAACTGCTGCTGGTCGCAGATCCGCTGGAGCTCGACGCCCTTTATCTGGAAGCCCTCCTCCTCGGAGGTGCCGCCGCGCTCGACCGCCTTGGCCCCCTCGCCGATCGGCGAGACCACCCAGTGACGCACGGAGGGGGTGGGGAAGCCGCCGGTGTGCAGCGGGGTGCGCTCCAGCATGCGCAGCTGGTCGTGGATCGCCCGTATGACGTCCCAGCTGCGGAAGGGGTCGATCTCCTTGTCGGGATCGGCCGAGACCAGGTCCTCGGCCAGCTGCCAGCTGCCCCAGCGGGTGCCCATGCCCAATATGCCCTTGGGGCCGGCGTAGAAGACCACATTGCTGTACTGCTCGGCGGTGAGCTTGTGGAGCGCCTTGCGGAGCTCCTCGGCGGCGGTCTGGCCCGGGTGGTTGGGCACCGTCTCGGGCACCTTGGCGCCGATGCCGCCGCCGGAGAGCAGCCCGCCCCAGGAGTCCCGGAGGTCCTTGGCGGTGCGCTCGCAGATCTGCTTGGCGATGTACCAGCCGATGATCGGGGCGACCACGACGCCCCGGAGATAGATCCCCCAGAAGCCCCCGAAGGGCAGCTTGATCAGGAAGATGACGACCATCACCCCGAGCGCCACCAGCAGCGCCGTGCCGAGCGCACCCATCCGCTTGTCCTGGGCCCCGGCGACCGAGCGGCGCAGCTGGAAGGCGCCGAGCCAGAGCAGCACTCCGGGCAGGAACAGCAGCCCGAAGATCACCATGACGGCGGTGAGCCGGGCGTCACGGGTCTTGCGGATGCGGTTGGCGGCCAGACAGTGCTCGACGACCGTCTGGGGCTCTATGCCGAAGGACTGGATCACCTGGCCCCGGCCGCCGCCGAGCATTCTCGTCTGGACGGCGCGCGCGAACGCCTCGCCCAGATTCGGTTCGAAGAGCGAGATCCTCGGCTTCTTGACCTCCGAGACCGTCCACTCCGAATTGGCGTCGAGCAACTTTGCCACGGGGTCGTCGCGGTAGGCGGCCGACGCGAGTGCCTGCGTCGCCGCCGTCTGTCCCGCCGCTCCCGACAGGGGAACCTGCGCCCCGGGACTGAAGTCGAATCCGTCCGTCACCAACGCCCCCAATACGGCACGCTCTTGCGCTGCGACCTCAGCGTATCCGGGGTGTGCACCGCCTGTCGCCAGGGCGTGTGCGGCCTGTGGAAAACCCTCGTGGAGAAGACCGCCCGCGGAACCGCCGGTGGACGGCCTACGGCGAAGGCCCGCCCGCCCCGGCGCGGTTGGGGCGGGCGGGCCGTGACATACGCCACGGACGGGCCGTGACATGGCCGTGCACTACGCCATGGACGGGCCCTGAACTACGCCTCCGCGGCGACTTGTTCGCGCATCCGCTCGGCCAGCTGGTGGGGCATCGGCTCATGCCGGGCGTAGGAGCGGCTGAACCGTCCCGTGCCATGCGAAAGCGATCGCAGATCGACCGCGTACCGACCGATCTCGATCTCCGGCACATCCGCCTTGATCAAGGTCTGTCCGCCGCCGGACTGTTCGGTGCCGACGACCCGGCCGCGCCGGCCGGACAGATCGCTCATGACGGCGCCGACATAGTCGTCCGAGACCAGTACGCCCACCTCCACCACCGGTTCCAGCAGATCGATCCGGGCGTCGGCGGCCGCCTCGCGCAGCGCGAGCGCGCCCGCCGTCTGGAAGGCGGCGTCGGAGGAGTCCACCGAGTGGGCCTTGCCGTCCAGCAGCGTGACTCGCACATCGACCAGGGGATACCCGGCGGCGACGCCGCGCGCGGCCTGGCCGCGTACGCCCTTCTCGACGGACGGGATGAACTGCCGGGGCACCGCGCCGCCCACGACCTTGTCCACGAACTCGATGCCCGAGCCCTCCGGCAGCGGCTCCACCTCGATCTCGCAGATCGCGTACTGGCCGTGCCCTCCGGACTGCTTGACATGGCGGCCGCGCCCGGCCGACTTCGCCCCGAAGGTCTCGCGCAGCGAGACCTTGTACGGCACCGCGTCCACCTGGACGCCGTACCGGCTGCGCAGCCGCTCCAGCGCGACGTCCATATGCGCCTCGCCCAGGCACCACAGCACCACCTGATGGGTGTCGGGGTTCTGCTCCAGGCGCATCGTCGGGTCCTCGGCGACCAGCCGGGACAGGCCCAGCGACAGCTTGTCCTCGTCCGGTTTGCTGTGCGCCTGGATGGCCACCGGCAGCAGCGGATCGGGCATCTGCCAGGGCTCCATCAGGAGCGGCTGGTCCTTGGACGAGAGGGTGTCCCCGGTCTCGGCGCGGGTCAGCTTGGCCACGCACGCCAGATCGCCCGCGATGGCCTGGGGGAGGGTGCGCTGCTGTTTGCCGAAGGGCGCGGACAGGGCGCCGACCCGCTCGTCCACGTCGTGGTCCTCATGGCCGCGGTCCTCCAGACCGTGTCCGGACACATGGACGGTCTCGTCGGGGCGGAGGGTGCCGGAGAAGACCCGCACCAGGGAGATCCGGCCGACATACGGATCGGAGGAGGTCTTGACCACCTCGGCGGCCAGCGGACCGTCCGGATCGCAGCTCAGCGGCGGGCGGGCGGCGCCCTGCGGGGTGGTGACGTCGGGCGTCTCGCGCTCCAGCGGGGACGGGAAGCCGCCGGTCACCAGGTCCAGCAGTTCGACGGTGCCCAGGCCCTGCTTGGACCCCGCCGCGGCGGGCGCCGCCGCCAGCACGGGGTGGAAGCTGCCGCGTGCGACGGCCTTCTCCAGGTCCTCGATCAGCGTCTTGACGTCGATCTCCGCACCGCCGAGATAGCGGTCCATGAGGGTCTCGTCCTCGCTCTCGGCGATGATCCCCTCGATGAGCCGGCCGCGGGCCTCCTCGACCAGCGGCAGCTGGTTCTCCTTCGGCGGTGATTCGGTGCGCGTCCCCGAGGAGTAGTCGAAGACCCGCTGGGTGAGCAGCCCGATGAGCCCGGTCACGGGGGCGTGCCCGTCCGGTCCCGGCTCGCCGCGCAGCGGCAGGTACAGCGGCAGTACGGCGTCGGGGTCGTCGCCGCCGAAGCTGTCCCGGCACAGCTCGGTCATCTCCTCGAAGCTGGCACGGGCGGCTTCGAGGTGGGTGATCACGATGGCGCGCGGCATCCCGACCGCGGCGCACTCGTCCCAGATCATGCGGGTGGCCCCGGTGATGCCCAGGGCGTCCTGGGCGGCCGAGACAACGAAAAGGGCCGCGTCCGCCGCTCGCAGACCGGCCCTGAGTTCCCCGACGAAATCGGCATAGCCCGGGGTGTCCAGGAGATTGATCTTCATCCCGCCCCATTCGACGGGGACCAGCGACAGCTGGATCGAACGCTGCTGCCGGTGCTCGATATCGTCGTAGTCCGAGAGACAGCCGCCGTCCTCGACCCTGCCCGCTCGGTTGACCGCGCCCGTCGCCAGTGCGAGGGCCTCCACCAGCGTCGTCTTTCCGGTCCCACTGTGGCCGACCAGAACCACATTCCGCAGGGAGCTGGGCCGGTCGGCCGCCACTGCCCTTCCGGCGGCCCCTGGGTGTGTACTCGTCTTGTCGCCCATGTGTCTCGCCTCCCGGTCGACACCTTGCGATACTTCGAGCTTTCCACCCCTGTAACGGTGCGTCCATACGTCACACATGCGGCCGTACCGCGCACGGGGTTACGGAGCCGTCCGACAGGTGCACGGCGCCCCTTCGGGGCGTGGCTACGATGGGCGCGCCGGTGGCCTCTTGACCACCCGGCCCGTTTCGACCCCCCGGGAAGGCCATGCTGAACAAGTACGCGCGTGCATTCTTCACGCGTGTTCTCACACCGTTCGCCGCCCTGCTGATCCGTCTCGGGGTCAGCCCCGACGCGGTGACCCTCACCGGCACCGCCGGCGTGTGCGCGGGCGCACTGGTCTTCTATCCCCGGGGGGAGTTCTTCTGGGGCACCGTCGTCATCACGCTGTTCGTCTTCTCCGACCTGGTCGACGGCAATATGGCACGGCAGCTGGGGCGCTCCAGCCGCTGGGGCGCGTTCCTCGACTCCACGCTGGACCGGGTGGCCGACGGCGCGATCTTCGGCGGTCTGGCGTTGTGGTACGCGGGCCGCGGGGACGACAATGTGTTGTGTGCGGTGACGATCTTCTGCCTCGCCAGCGGCCAGGTGGTCTCGTACACCAAGGCCCGTGGCGAGAGCATCGGCCTGCCGGTGAATGTCAACGGGCTGGTGGAGCGTGCCGAGCGGCTGGTGATCTCGCTGGTGGCGTGCGGCTTCTCGGGGCTGCACAAGTTCGGCGTGCCGCATATCGACATCCTGCTCCCGATCGCGCTGTGGATCGTGGCCGTCGGCAGCGCGGTGACCCTCGTCCAGCGGGTGGTGACGGTGCGCCGGGAGGCCGCCGAGGCGGACGCCGGGGAGCGGACGGTGCCCCAGGGGGGCGAGGCGCGGTGAAGGAGAGGCTGACCGACGCGCTGTACGGACTCGGCTGGAGCGTGGTCAAGAAGCTCCCGGAGCCGGTCGCCGTGGCGCTGGGGCAGCGCATCGCCGACCAGACGTGGAAGCGGCGCGGCAAGGGCGTGCTGCGCCTGGAGGCCAATCTGGCGCGCGTGGTGCCGGACGCCTCGCCCCGGCGGCTGGCCGAGCTGTCGCGGGCGGGCATGCGCTCGTACCTGCGCTACTGGATGGAGTCCTTCCGGCTGCCGGCGTGGAGCCCGGAGCGGATACGGGGCGGCTTCGACGTCAAGGACGTGCACTATCTGGTGGACGGTCTCGCCGAGGGCCGGGGCGTGATCCTGGCGCTGCCGCACATGGGCAACTACGACCTCGCCGGGGCCTGGGTGACCACCCATCTGGGAGTGCCCTTCACCACGGTCGCGGAGCGGCTGAAGCCGGAGTCGCTGTACGACCGGTTCGTGGCCTACCGCGAGGGGCTGGGCATGGAGGTGCTGCCGCACCAGGGGGGGAGCGCCTTCGGGACGCTGGCGCGGCGGCTGCGCTCGGGCGGTCTGGTGTGTCTGGTGGCCGACCGCGATCTGTCGGCCTCGGGCGTGGAGGTGTCGTTCTTCGGCGAGCGGGCGAAGATGCCGGCCGGGCCCGCCGCGCTCGCCCTGCAGACCGGCGCCCTGCTGCTGCCGGTGACCCTCTGGTACGACGAGTCGCCGGTGATGCGGGGGCGGGTTCACCCGCCGGTCGAGGCGCCCGGGGACGGGAACCGCGCGGAGCGGATCGCCGTCATGACCCAGGAGATGGCCGACGCCTTCGCCTCGGGGATCTCCGAGCACCCGGAGGACTGGCACATGCTGCAGCGGCTGTGGCTCGCGGACCTGGACCGCGGTCCAGGAAGCGCTGGAAGTCCCGAGGGCCACGGAAGCCCTGGGCGCCCTGAAATGGAGAAGCCTTGAGGATCGGGATCGTCTGCCCGTACTCCTGGGATGTCCCAGGCGGCGTCCAGTTCCACATCCGCGATCTGGCCGACCATCTGATCCGGCGCGGCCACCAGGTCTCCGTGCTGGCCCCCGCGGACGACGAGACGCCGCTGCCGCCGTACGTGGTCTCCGCGGGGCGTGCGGTGCCGGTGCCGTACAACGGCTCGGTGGCCCGGCTGAACTTCGGGTTCCTGTCGGCCGCGCGGGTGCGCCGCTGGCTGCACGACGGCGCCTTCGACGTCATCCACATCCACGAACCCACCTCGCCCTCGCTGGGGCTGCTGGCCTGCTGGGCGGCCCAGGGGCCGATCGTCGCGACGTTCCACACCTCCAATCCCCGCTCCCGGGCCATGATCGCCGCGTATCCGATCCTCCAGCCGGCGCTGGAGAAGATCAGTGCGCGGATCGCGGTGAGCGAGTATGCGCGCCGGACGCTGGTGGAGCACCTGGGCGGCGACGCGGTGGTCATCCCCAACGGCGTCGATGTGGGCTTCTTCGCGGACGCCGAGCCGAAGGAGGAGTGGCAGGGGGAGACGATCGGCTTCATGGGCCGGATCGATGAGCCCCGTAAGGGACTGCCGGTGCTGATGCGCGCCCTGCCGAAGATTCTCGAGGCCCGGCCGGGGGCGCGGCTGCTGATCGCCGGGCGCGGTGACGAGAAGGAGGCCGTGGCCGATCTGCCCGCTCCGCTGCGGGAGCGCGTGGAGTTCCTGGGGATGGTCAGCGACGAGGACAAGGCGCGGCTGCTGCGCAGCGTCGATGTCTACATCGCGCCCAATACGGGCGGCGAGAGCTTCGGCATCATCCTCGTCGAGGCCATGTCGGCGGGGGCCGCGGTCCTCGCCAGCGATCTGGACGCGTTCGCCCAGGTGCTGGACGGGGGAGCGGCGGGTGAGCTGTTCGCCAACGAGGACGCCGACGCCCTGGCGGCGGCCGCGGTACGGCTGCTGGGCGACGAGAGGCGGCTGGCCGAGCTGCGGGAGCGGGGCAGCCGGCACGTACGGCGCTTCGACTGGTCGACGGTGGGGGCGGACATCCTCGCGGTCTACGAGACGGTGACGGACGGGGCGTCGTCGGTGGCCGCCGACGACCGTACGCGGCTGTGGGCGCGGCTGGGGCTCGCGAGGGACTAAGCGCTCCGCTGGAAGTGTTGCGATGGGTCGTCGGTCGGCTGCGGTGCCGTCGTGGCTGGTCGCGCAGTTCCCCGCGCCCCTTCGGGGCGCTGTCCGAACCGTAGCGAGCTTCCTCCGACCTGCTCAGGACCCGCCCGGAGGGGCCTCACACCGCCGCGCGCGGCGGCCCCGGCTGAGGGCTCCGCCCCGGACTCCGGGGGCGGCAGGCGGTAGCGTGGAGGGCCGTGAGCACCTTGATCTGGATCGCGGTCGCACTGGTCGTCATCGCCGCCTACCTGAGCTGGACCGCGGGACGCCTCGACCGGCTGCACAGCCGTCTGGACGCGGCACGGGCCGCGCTGGACGCGCAACTGCTGCGGCGTGCCTCCGTCGCCCAGGAGCTGGCCACCGCCGGAGTGCTCGATCCCGCCGCCTCGATCGTGCTCTACCAGGCCGCGCACGCCGCCCGGCAGTCCGAGGAGGAGCACCGCGAGGTCGCCGAGAGCGAGCTGAGCCAGGCGCTGCGGGCCGTCTTCGAGGACAGTGCCCAGGCCGAGGCGGTACGGGAGGCGCCGGGCGGCGAGGACGCGCTGGGGGAGCTCACGGAGGCGGTAAGGCGGGTGCCGATGGCCCGCCGGTTCCACAACGACGCGGTGCGCGCGGCGCGGGCGCTGCGCCGCCATCGGATGGTGCGCTGGTTCCGGCTGGCGGGCCACGCTCCGTTCCCGCTCGCCTTCGAGATGGACGACGAGCCACCGGCGGCGCTGGGGCGGGTGCCGGGCACCGAGGAAGCCGAGCGCTGAGGAGCCCCTGTGCCGAGGGGGTGACCGCCCTTCGCGTACCGAGGATTCACCGGTCGCTTCGAGCCACCGGCCTTTGATTGGCCCTTGCCGATCCCCGCCCCGACGCGGTTTTGTCATTCGTGTAGCACACACGCTCGTGACCTGGACCAGATGGCCGGGTCATGTACCGGTATCGAACGGCCCTACGATGGGCTCATCGCACTTTTCATTATCGAGTGAGGTCAAACCGTGTCCATCACGCCCGCCAGCACGTCCAACTCCGACGCCCCCGCGACCGGCACCGCCCGCGTCAAGCGCGGTATGGCCGAGCAGCTCAAGGGTGGCGTGATCATGGACGTCGTCACCCCCGAGCAGGCCAAGGTCGCCGAGGACGCCGGAGCCGTCGCGGTCATGGCCCTCGAGCGGGTGCCGGCCGACATCCGTAAGGACGGCGGCGTGGCCCGGATGTCCGACCCGGACATGATCGAGGGCATCATCAACGCCGTCTCCATCCCGGTGATGGCCAAGTCGCGGATCGGCCACTTCGTCGAGGCGCAGGTGCTGCAGTCGCTCGGCGTCGACTACATCGACGAGTCCGAGGTGCTCACCCCGGCCGACGAGGTCAACCACAGCGACAAGTGGTCCTTCACCACCCCGTTCGTCTGCGGAGCCACCAACCTGGGCGAGGCGCTGCGCCGGATCGCCGAGGGTGCGGCCATGATCCGTTCCAAGGGCGAGGCCGGTACCGGCAATGTCGTCGAGGCCGTGCGCCACCTGCGTCAGATCAAGGGCGAGATCGCCCGGCTGCGGGGCCTGGACAACCACGAGCTCTACGCGGCCGCCAAGGAGATCCGCGCCCCCTACGAGCTGGTCGCCGAGATCGCGCAGACCGGCAAGCTGCCGGTCGTGCTGTTCTCCGCCGGTGGCGTCGCCACCCCGGCCGACGCCGCGCTGATGCGCCAGCTCGGCGCCGAGGGCGTGTTCGTGGGCTCCGGCATCTTCAAGTCGGGCGACCCGGCCAAGCGCGCCGCCGCGATCGTGAAGGCCACCACCTTCTACGACGACCCCAAGGTCATCGCGGAGGCGTCCCGGAATCTCGGCGAGGCCATGGTCGGCATCAACTGCGACACCCTCCCCGAGGCCGAGCGCTACGCCAGCCGCGGCTGGTAACCGGCGCCCGTACGGCACCACATGGCACCACGCGCCCCGGCCCGTCGGCCCGGCGCGTGGTGCCCCTGACGTTCGAGAGGTCTTCGCTTCCGTGACTACGTCGTCCATACCGGCTACGTCCACCGCCGACGCCCCCGTGATCGGTGTGCTCGCCCTCCAGGGCGATGTCCGCGAGCATCTCGCCGCGCTCACCGCGGCCGGGGCCTCGCCCCGGCAGGTCCGCCGGCCCGAGGAGCTCGCCGAGGTCGCGGCCCTGGTGATCCCCGGGGGCGAGTCGACCACCATGTCCAAGCTGGCGGTCATCTTCGGGCTGCTCGAGCCGCTGCGCGAGCGGGTCCGGGCCGGGATGCCGGTGTACGGTACGTGCGCGGGCATGATCATGCTCGCGGACAAGATCCTCGACGGCCGGGACGACCAGGAGACCATCGGCGGCATCGACATGATCGTGCGCCGTAACGCCTTCGGCCGCCAGAACGAGTCCTTCGAGGCCGAGGTCGACATCCAGGGCATCGAGGACGGCCCGGTCGAGGGGGTCTTCATCCGCGCGCCGTGGGTCGAGTCCGTGGGCGGTGGTGCCGAGGTGCTCGCGACGTTCGACGGGCACACCGTCGCCGTCCGGCAGGGCAATGTCCTGGCGACCTCGTTCCACCCCGAGCTGACCGGGGACCACCGGGTCCACCGGCTCTTCGTGGACATGGTGCGGGGCGCGTAGCGCTCGGTCGAGGGTGGTGGCGGGAGACGGGAGGGCCGTCCTCGCCGCAGGCTGGGCCGATCCCGGTAGGATCTCAGGCGTTCGTACAGCAATGGGTTACGCGAAGGAGACAGGCGGATGTCCGGCCACTCTAAATGGGCTACGACGAAGCACAAGAAGGCCGTGATCGATGCCAAGCGCGGCAAGCTCTTCGCGAAGCTGATCAAGAACGTCGAGGTCGCGGCCCGGATGGGCGGTGCCGATCCGGAGGGTAACCCGACGCTCTTCGACGCCATCCAGAAGGCGAAGAAGCAGTCGGTTCCGAACAAGAACATCGACAGCGCGGTCAAGCGTGGTGCCGGCCTGGAGGCCGGTGGCGCCGAGTACGAGACGATCATGTACGAGGGCTACGGCCCCAATGGCGTGGCCGTCCTCATCGAGTGTCTGACCGACAACCGCAACCGCGCGGCCTCCGACGTCCGCGTCGCCATGACGCGCAACGGCGGCTCGATGGCCGACCCGGGCTCCGTGTCGTACCTGTTCAACCGTAAGGGCGTCGTCATCGTCCCCAAGGGCGAGCTCACCGAGGACGACGTGCTGGGCGCGGTCCTGGACGCGGGCGCCGAGGAGGTCAACGACCTCGGTGAGTCCTTCGAGGTCATCAGCGAGGCCACCGACCTGGTCGCGGTCCGCACCGCCCTCCAGGAGGCGGGCATCGACTACGACTCGGCCGATGCCAACTTCGTGCCCACGATGCAGGTCCAGCTCGAGGAAGACGCCGCGCGCAAGATCTTCAAGCTGATCGACGCTCTCGAGGACAGCGACGACGTGCAGAACGTCTTCGCCAACTTCGACGTCTCCGACGAGGTCATGGCCAAGGTGGACGCCTGACGGCGGATCGGCACGGCGGTCGACGAAAGGGACGGGCCGGCGGGGCAGCACCCCACCGGCCCGTCGGCGTTGTCCGCGGGTGTTGTCGGCGGCAGCCGCTAGCCTGCAGGAACAGGTGACCGAAGCGCGGTGAGGGGAGGGGCGCGGTGCGTGTGCTGGGCGTGGACCCGGGGCTGACCCGGTGCGGCGTCGGTGTGGTCGAGGGGGTCGCGGGCCGCCCGCTGCGGATGCTCGGCGTCGGCGTCATACGGACCGGGGCGGACGCCGCGACCGCCGACCGGCTCGTCCTCATCGAGCGCGGCATCGAGGAGTGGCTCGACGCCCACCGGCCGGAATTCGTCGCCGTGGAGCGGGTGTTCAGCCAGCACAACGTCCGCACCGTCATGGGCACCGCGCAAGCCAGCGCCGTCGCCATGCTGTGCGCGGCCCGCCGCGGGCTGCCGGTCGCGCTGCACACTCCCAGCGAGGTCAAGGCGGCCGTCACCGGATCCGGGCGCGCCGACAAGGCGCAGGTCGGCTCGATGGTGACCCGGCTGCTGCGGCTGGACGCGCCGCCCAAACCGGCCGACGCCGCCGACGCGCTGGCGCTCGCCATCTGCCACAT